>JAIOPP010000034.1 GCA_021413845.1 Planctomycetia bacterium
GTTCGGATTGCAGGCTGCAACTCGCCTGCATGAAGCCGGAATCGCTAGTAATCGCGGGTCAGCATACCGCGGTGAATGTGTTCCTGAGCCTTGTACACACCGCCCGTCAAGCCACGAAAGTGGGGGGCATCCGAAATCGCCGTGCCAACCGTAAGGGGGTAAGCGCCTAAGATGAACTCCGTGATTGGGACTAAGTCGTAACAAGGTAGCCGTAGGGGAACCTGCGGCTGGATCACCTCCTTTCTAAGGATTTTTTTCCTATAGTCCTGATTGAACCAGCAATGGTTCGGATAATCAGCGACTGGAAACAAAACTGTGGAGCGTTCCGTACCGGATACTTGAAATCAGCCGAAGTCGTAAGACTCCGACATCTACCATATTGCATTGACGAAACCCACCAGGGCTGAGCCGCCCTGGTGGGTTTTTTTATGCGCATCTCTCAACTCGCTTTTGCTCTGAGAGAGTCCCGACCACCGTAGACTCGTCGCTGAGTTCGAGAGCATCGCGAGCTTTCAACCGCTGCGTCGTGCTGCGAATCGCGAGCGACTCGTCGGAGCGCCACTTCCGCGCTCCGCACTCCTTTGTTAAAGTGTTCAAATTCACCAGCGAACTTCGCTTCCAGCACTCGGAAACCCGATGAAACAAGCCATTTCCGGCGTCAGTCCTGTGGGAGGCGCCGAGTCGACCATCATGACCGTGTGGCCCTCGATGGGACGCACTCCTTTCGGTCAACTCCTAGGGCGACTCTACGGCATTAAAGCCGGCATCGGCAACGTCCTCACCGTCGGCAACCTGATCGCGCTGGCGAGCATCCCGCAGGCCTTGCTCCTGTTTTTCCTGGCCCTCACTCCTTGGGCCTGTCTTCGCTACCGATTGACGAATCGCCGGATCGTCGTCGAGCGAGGCTTCATTGCGCGTGTCGAGAAGGAAGTTTCGCTCGACAACTTCGACACGATCGAGGTCGTCGTCGCGCCGGGCCAAGAGTGGTATCCCTGCGGCAACCTCGTCTTCTACAAAGGCAAGGTCGAAACGTTCCGTATCGACGGCATCCCGCACCTCGAAGGCTTTCGGCATACCTGCCTGAACGCGCAACGAGGATTCGCGGGCGTGAAGAGCGCCGGCGCGAAGAAAAAAGTCGCTGCGAAGTAGAAGTAAGCGTTCGCCTACCGCATGTTCGCGGCGGCTCGTTTAAAGCCCCGTCTTGGGATATTCGAGCGGGATCGGCGGCTGCGGCAGATTCAGCGGCGTTGCCTTCTGTGGTGCCGTCTTCAGCGGCATGGCCTTCTGTGGCACTGCCTCTCGGCTCGGCTCCTCGCGCTCCACAGGCGGTAGCGGCACGATCTTCGCCTGCCCTTCGACAACCGCAGGTTTCTTAGGTGCCGACTCAAGAGCCGTTTTCGTTTCGCTCGTTTCACCCTCGGCGATCTTCTTCGCGACCGATCCTAATTCCAGCGGCGTTGCCACCGCCGGAGTCGGCTTCGCCTCAGCTTGAGCGCTCGCCATCTTCTTTTCGACCACAACGGGCTTTTCGAGCGCAGCGGGAACGGCCTTCAGCGGCTTTTCTTTCGTCCCATTTTCTAGGCCAGGCAGATTCACCGGCACCAACCGGCCGGCGTCGAGAATTTTCAGCACTTTCGTCGTGCCCGAATCGGTCGGCGTGAGGTCGATCGTCGTGGCGGGCAGCACATGCGGCGCGTAAGGAATGTTCGCGACCGTCGTCGGCGAAAAGAGTTGTCCCTGCTGCGAGAGGACCGAAGCATACGGCACGATCGGCGTCGGCACGATCTCGATCGCTCGCGTCGTCGAACCGATCGGGGTCATCCCTGCGCTGGATGAAACGCTGGGTGATGCGAAAGGGACCGCGGCACCGCTGGAATAATTTCGGCCGCTCGAAGAGATTCCAGTCGGCGCAAAGCTCGGCGGTTCCGTTCCCTTGCAGAACGAGCACGTGCCGATCAGTAGTGCGGCAGCGCCCCATGCGCCGCCATGCGCCCATCGATGCATCAGATCCTCACTCGGCACCGAGGTTATGCTGAGAGCCAACCGACGAAACCCGAGAGAAGCCTTGAGGCCGCGAGCAGGCCCAGGCCGAGTCGACTTTAAGGTTTTGTCTGGGCACTCCGAGTGCCGCGAAAGGATAGCTCACGATTTCGCGTCGTCAAACCGCCTCGCGGAATTTGCCGATTAAACAGCGTATTCCCGTCCTGTGTTGCTATCTTTCCCGTCCATTGCGATATTAGAAGGGCTTGCGACCCCTCCTTAGCAAGCTCCTCGCCGAACCCCGCCTAGTCCGTTCTTGCCTCTTCCGTTGCCCCCTGCCTTTTTGGGTCGGAGTTTTTTTGCCGATGTTTCGCGCAAGGAAAACATTTCGCGCAGCCCAAGCCGCGGCAATCGCGATTTTTTTCTCGGCCGCGATTTCGGTCGTTGTGCTTTGCGCCGAAGTCTCCTTCGTCTCGGCCGCTGCGCCGGCGGAAAAACTAGTCGCCGCAACTTCTGCGAAGCAGTCGGGAGTGGCCGGCGAATTGTTTTTTGAGACGTCCGTTCGGCCGATCTTCAAAGCCCATTGCTTTCAATGTCATGGCGAAGAAGACGACGTTCAAGGTGGGCTCGACATCCGCCTAGTGCGCCTGCTGAAAAAAGGAGGCGAGTCGGGCATCGCTCTGATCGCCGGTGATCACAAAAAAAGTCTGCTCTACGAACGACTCGCCGCCGGCGAAATGCCTCCCGGCGAAAAGAAACTTTCCGCACAGGAACTCGCAACCGTCGCCCGCTGGATCGACGCCGGTGCCCGAACCGCCAAACCGGAGCCGCAGCAAGTCTCCGAGATCACGGATGAAGATCGCAACTTCTGGTCCTTCCGTCCGATTCACCGTCCCGCCGTGCCTGCGATCGCATCTACCGCAAAATCAAAAGTCCGTACTCCGATCGATGCGTTTCTGCTGACCGAACTGGCGCGCAACGGCCTCTCGTTCTCTGCCGAAGCCGATCGCCGCACGCTCATTCGTCGCTTGTATTTCGACTTAATCGGCCTGCCGCCGACGCCCGCAGAGGTTGCCGCGTTCGTCGCCGACGAAAGCCCGACCGCTTACGAAGCGCTCGTCGATCGGTTGCTCGCCTCGCCGCACTACGGCGAGCGCTGGGGCCGGCATTGGCTCGACGTCGCCGGCTACGCCGATAGCGACGGTTACACCCCGCTCGATCCGGTGCGCAAGTATGCCTACAAGTATCGCGACTACGTGATTCGAGCCTTCAACGCCGACAAGCCTTGGAACGAGTTCATCGTCGAGCAGCTTGCCGGCGATGAGTTGATTGCGCCGCCGTACGCCGAGCGCACTCCGGCCGAGTTGGAAAAGCTCGTCGCAACGGGCTTTTTACGGATGGGGCCCGACGGTACGGCCGACACGTCCGTCGATCAAGCCCTGGCCCGCAACGATGTCGTCGCCGAGACGATCAAGATCGCTTCGACTTCGCTGTTGGGCCTCTCGGTCGGTTGCGCCCAGTGCCACAATCATCGTTACGATCCGATCTCGCAGGCCGATTACTATCGCCTTCGCGCGATCTTCGAGCCGGCATACGACGTCAAGAATTGGCGCGCTCCGCAGAGCCGCCTCGTTCCCTTGATGACTGCCGCAGAACGCGACCTCGCCGCGAAGATCGACGCCGAGATCGCGGCGATCAACAGCGAGCGCGCCGCGGAACTCAAGAAGATCGTGGCGGAGTATTTCGAAATCGAAGTCGCGAAAGTGCCGGAAGGGGTGCGTAGCGCGCTTCGTGCGGCACACGCGGTGCCGGCCGGAAAGCGAACGCCCGAGCAAAAGAAACTATTCGCCGAGTACCCAGCAGCCGATGTGCATCCCGGCTCCGTCCTCCTCTTCGATGTGAAGCGGTTGCGCGCGTTCGATAAGATCTACGATGATCGGATCGTCGTGAAGAAAGGCGAACGCCCGACGGAAGAATTCGTCCACGCCCTCACCGAGCAGCCCGGCAATATCCCCGCGACGTTCCTTTTTTTTCGCGGCGATCACAACGCGCCGCGGCAATCGCTGAAGCCGCGCGAGCTCTCGGTACTGAGCGAGGAAAACTCCGGCGCGATCCCTGAAAAGAATCCTGCAATTGCGTCGACCGGTCGGCGATTAGCCTATGCTCGGCATCTCGTCGACGGCCGGCATCCGCTCACGGCGCGCGTGTTGGTGAATCGCTTTTGGATGCACCATTTCGGGCGAGGCATCGTTGCCTCGCCGGCCGATTTCGGTTTTGCCGGCGAACGCCCGACCCACCCCGATTTGCTCGATTGGCTCGCGTCGGAATTCATGGCCGGCGGTTGGCGGTTGAAGTCGCTGCACCGGACGATGCTCCTTTCGGCTGCGTATCGGCAGTCCTCGGCCCACTCGCCGGCCCTCGATGCGGTCGATCCCGATAATCGCCTGCTCGGCCGGATGAACGTTCGCCGGCTCGAGGCCGAGATCCTGCGCGATTGCGTCCTCAGCGTGTCGGGAAGCTTGAATCGTAAAGCATTCGGCCCGGCTGTTCCTGTGACACCGGATGAAATCGGCCAAGTGATTCTCGGCATCGACAATCGAGACGGTGCGGGGCGCTTCAAGGGAAAGCAAAATTCGATCGGCGACGAAGCCTATCGCCGTAGCATCTACATTCAAGTTCGTCGCACGCTTCCGCTCGGGATGTTGGAGACGTTCGACGCTCCGACGATGACCCCCAATTGCGAGGTCCGCGCCGTGTCGACGGTTGCTCCGCAATCGCTGCTTTTCATGAACAACGAATTCATCGTCACGCAGTCCGAAGTCTTCGCCCGACGTTTGCAGACGGCCGCTCCCGACGACCTCGCGGCGCAAGTGAAGTTCGGCTGGCTCGCAGCATTCGGCGTGGCGCCGACCAATGCTCAATTGCAGGAAGCGGTCGCCTTCGTGAAAGCGCAGCTCTCGCAGTTCTCGATCGCCGCTGCCGCGGCACCCAAGGCGGGAGCGAAGCCGGCTCCCGTCGTCGAGCCGGTTCGAGTGCCGAGCCCAAGCGAACGGGCTCTCGCCTCGTATTGCCAAGCGTTGCTCAGCGCCAATGGTTTCTTGTACGTGGATTAAGCCATGAATAACGACACGCAATCGCAATCGTCGCGCCGTCACTTCCTCGCTTCGCAAGCGATGGGGATCGGCGGCGTTGCGCTCGCGTGGCTCGTCGAACAGGAGCGCGCACTGGCCGAGCCCGCCAAGCCGGCACTTGTCCGACCGACGTTCGATGTCGCTCCGAAAGCTCCTCGCCATGCGCCGCAAGCGACGGCGATGATCTCGCTCTTCATGCAAGGAGGACCGAGCCATGTCGATCTTTGCGACCCTAAGCCGGAGTTGCAAAAGCGGCATCTCGAAAAATACTCCGGTGAGTTGAAGTTCGACAATCCGCCCGAAGCGAGCGCTAAGCTGTTTGCGTCGCCGTGGAAGTTCCGCAAGCATGGTCGGTGCGGCATGGAGCTCAGTGAGCTTCTGCCGGGCCTCGCCGAAGTGGTCGACGATATCACGCTCATTCGTTCGATGAGGACCGGCGTAAACAACCATGCCGCCGGCATGCGGGCCTTAAACTCCGGCGGCATTCAGCCGGGCCGGCCATCGCTTGGGTCGTGGTGTGCCTATGGCCTCGGTACGGAAAATCGCGAGCTTCCGGCCTACCTCGTGCTCACCGATCCGGAAGGGGTGCCGGTCGACGGGATCAACAATTGGGCCAACGGATACCTGCCGGCGATCTATCAGGGAACCGTCATTCGTCCGCAAGAGCCGCGGATCTTGAACCTCGATCCCCCGCCGCATCTCGCAGGCGTGCCGCAAGAAAAGTTCTTGTCGTATTTAGATCGCTTGAATCGCGAGCACTTCGCCGAGCGACCGGGAGAACACGATCTCGCCGCCCGCATCGCCGGCTACGAGCTCGCGGCACGGATGCAAGTCGCCGCGAAAGAGGCGCTCGATCTTTCGCAAGAGTCGGCGGCGATGCACAAGCTCTACGGGCTCGACCAACCCGAGACTCGCGACTTCGGCTCGCGTTGCCTCATCGCCAGGCGGCTCGTCGAGCGAGGCGTTCGCTTCGTGCAGATCTGTACGGGCAACCAGCATTGGGACAACCACAACGCCATCGTGAAGCGATTGCCGGCCGTTTGCAAACGGGTCGACGTTCCCTCGGCGGCGCTTGTGAAAGATCTCAAGAGCCGGGGCTTGCTGGAAACGACTCTGGTGCAGTGGGGAGGCGAAATGGGGCGCCTACCCGTGATTCAAAACGAAAAGAACATCGGCCGCGATCACAACACTTACGGATTCAGCATGTGGATGGCCGGCGGCGGCGTGCGCGGCGGGCATGTGCACGGCGCGACCGACGACTTCGGCCATCATGCCGTGCAAGATCCCGTCTCGCACAACGAATACCTCGCCACGCTGATGCACTTGCTCGGCCTCGACCCGCAGAAGCTGAACTTCACACGCCCGAGCGGCCCGAACTCGCTGATCGACACGCCGACGGCGCGCGTGGTGAAAGAGATCCTGACGAAACCGGAATGGGTCGCTTAAACCCTTCTCCCCGGCGGGAGAAGGTGGCGACGAAGTCGCCGGATGAGGGGTGGAGCGAATGGAGTTGCGATGTGGTTATGTAATTCAGCCCCTCACCCCGGCCCTCTCCCGGCGGGAGAGGGAGCTGTCGATCACACTGCAGATCGTGAAGCTGCCGGGCCGCGTCTTGCGATCGCCGCGTCGATTTCCGCCAGATCGCTTTTCGACAATTCGAAGTCGAGTGCGCCGGCGTTTTCGAGAATCTGATCCGGGCGCTTCGCTCCGACGAGCGCGACCGTGATGCCCGGCTGGGCGATCGTCCACGCGAGGACGAGTTCCGATAACGTCCGGCCGTGCCTGGCGGCGATCGGTCGGAGCTCATCGAGAAAGTCGTGTGTCTTGGCGAACTCGTCGCCGCGAAACATCGGGTACTTCGGCCGGCCGTCGCCGGGAGCAAACACATGCTCGCGCCCGAGCTTGCCGGCGAGCAAGCCTTTCATGAGCGGCCAGTAGACGCAGAGGGCGACGTCGTGCTCCAGGCACCACGGCCGCACCTCGGCTTCGATCTCGCGCTGCAGCATGTTGTAGTGCGGCTGCACCGCCGCGACCGGACAGACCGACGTAAACGCTTGCAACTGCGCGAGGGAAACATTCGAGACCCCCACCGCGCGTGTCTTTCCCTCTTCCATTAAGCGCCGCAACTCGCCGGCCGATTCCTCGATCGGCGTGCCGGGGTCGGGGGAGTGCAGATAGAGCAGCTCAACGCGATCGGTCCCGAGCCGGCTTAGGCTTTTTTCGCAATTTCGGCGTAGCGCTCGAGGGCTGCCGTCTTTCGCTTGCTTGCCGTCGGCATCCCAATAGATGCCCCCTTTCGTAGCGATCACGACTTCCTCGCGGCGCGTTCCCAGCGCGCGACGAATCAGCGTCTCGCTTTCGCCGTGCGCCCCGTAGCAATAGGCGGTATCGAGAAAATTGATTCCTGCATCGAGCGCCGCGGCCAGAGTTGCCAAGCTGTTTTCTTCAGTAACATTCAGGCTCGTCATTCCCGCGATTGGCCAGCAGCCCATCGCGATCGGCGAGACGAAGAGATCGGTATTTCCAAGGCGACGATGCGGGAGCGGCATAGGAATGGATTCGCGGTTGCGAATTACGGCGGTGGTAAGCGAGCGAGAGTTTTCCGAAGAATTGAGTTTCCGCGAGCGCGGGCCGCGCGTAAAGGGGCGCGTCGTCCTCGTCGCACACTCGCAAATCGTTGCGGCGTAGGCTAAAACGATTGGTTCCGGCGAGGTCGGCCGCGGTTTTACTTTGCTACACAATCCGTCGACCGGCTTCGTCGCTGCGCGATTCCCACTCCCTGCTTGAGCATCATGCCGAACAACTTCACCAAAGAACACAATCGCCTTGCCGAGCACGATTCGCGGGCCGTCGATTGGAAGCAGTGGGGGCCGTACGTCGCGGAGCGCGCTTGGGGGACCGTTCGTGAAGATTACAGCGAAGACGGCCGCGCCTGGGAATCGTTTCCGCACGACCATGCGCGCAGCCGCGCCTATCGTTGGAACGAAGATGGACTCGCCGGCGTTTGCAATCGTTACCAAAACATCTGCATGGCGCTCGGCTTGTGGAACGGCAAAGATCCGATCCTCAAAGAGCGCCTCTTCGGCCTGACTGGGCCCGAGGGGAACCACGGCGAGGATGTGAAGGAGTACTACTTCTACCTCGATAACGTGCCGACCCACTCGTACATGAAATATCTGTACAAGTATCCGCAGGTCGAGTATCCGTATGCGAAGCTCGTCGACGCGAATCGGAAGCAAGGGCGCGACAAGCCCGAAGTCGAACTGCTCGACTTGCTCGGCGACACCTTCAAGACGAACCGCTACTTCGACGTCACGGTCGAGTATGCGAAGGCCGATGAAGAAGACGTGCTCTGTCGGATCACGGTCGAGAATCGCGGGCCCGAGGCCGCGCCGCTTCATATCTTGCCGCAACTCTGGTATCGCAATACTTGGTCGTGGGGATACGACAGCACCCGCCCGACGATCCGCGCGATCGGCGAACGGGTCGCCGAGACCGAGCATCGGCATCTCGGCAAGCGCTGGTGGTACGTCGATGCGCCGACCATGCCTGCCGGTCCGCCCGCGTCGGGGCAAGACGGCAGCGCTCCGATGCGGCTCATGTTCACCGAAAACGACACGAATCGGCAGCGGCTCTACGGCAAAAAGAACGCGATGCCGTATGTGAAGGATGCGTTTCACGAAGCCGTTTGTCGCGGCAAGCTCGAAGCGTTGAACCCGGCTCGCAAGGGAACGAAAGCGGCGGCGCATTTTCAAGTCGTGTTGCCGCCAGGCGGGAAGTATGTGGTGCAAACGCGGTTATCGCCGCGGCAAGTCGACGCTCCGTTCGCCGATTTCGATGCCGTCTTCGATGCCCGCCGCAACGAAGCCGATGCGTTTTACGATGCCGTCGGTTGCCCCGGGCTCGATGCCGATCAAAAGCGCGTCGAGCGGCAGGCGTATGCCGGGCTGTTGTGGACGAAGCAGTTCTACCACTACAGCGTCGAACTCTGGCTCGACGGCGATCCCGTCGGTCCGCGCTCGCCCGAGTCGGCCGAGCACATGCGCAACCACCAGTGGCGGCACATGTACAACCTCGACATCATTTCGATGCCGGACAAATGGGAGTATCCGTGGTACGCCGCTTGGGACTTGGCGTACCACTGCTTGCCGCTGGCGCAGATCGATCCCAAGTTCGCGAAACGGCAACTCATGCTGATGCTGCGCGAATGGTATATGCATCCCAACGGCCAGATGCCGGCCTACGAGTGGAACTTCTCCGACGTCAATCCGCCGGTCCATGCCTGGGCCTGTTGGCGCGTCTATAAAATCTCGCGCAACATCACGGGCGAAGCCGATACGCGCTGGCTCGAAGAGGTGTTTCAAAAGCTGCTGTTGAACTTCACCTGGTGGGTCAATCGCAAAGATCGCGACGGGGCCAACGTGTTCGAAGGGGGTTTCCTCGGGCTCGATAATATCGGGGTGTTCGATCGGAGCTCGTTGCTTGCCGGGCGCTACATCGAGCAAGCCGACGGCACCGCTTGGATGGGAATGTACTGTCTGAACATGCTCGCCATTGCGCTCGAGCTCGCGCGCACCCGGCCGGCTTACGAGAGCATCGCCACGAAGTTCTTCGAGCACTTCATCTACATCGCCAACGCGATCAACGCCCCGATCGAAGAGCAGGGCTTGTGGGACGCGGAAGACGGCTTCTTTTACGACAAGCTGCACCTTCCCGAAGGCACGGCCGTGCCGCTGAAATTGCGGTCGTTCGTCGGGCTCATTCCGCTATTCGCCGTCGAAACGATCGAGCCGGATCTCTTGGAGATGCTGCCGAACTTTCGTCGCCGCATGGAGTGGTTCATCAAGTACCGCCCGAAGCTCACCGCCGCGGTCGCTTCGCTTACCGAACCGGGCGAGAACGGCCGGCTTCTGCTCACGATCGTCGATCGCTACAAGCTCGAACGGATCTTGCCGCGCATGTTCGATCCTTCGCAATTCCTCTCCGAGTTCGGGCTCCGTTCCTTGTCGCATCAGATGGCGACGGAACCGTTCGTGTTTAAGAACGGCACCGAACAAATCCGAGTCGATTACGAGCCCGGCGAGTCGCGCAGCGATATGTTCGGGGGCAATTCCAACTGGCGCGGGCCGATTTGGTTCCCGGTCAACTACTTGATGATCGAGTCGCTTGAGAAGTACCATCACTACTTCGGCGACACGCTGAAAGTGGAATCGCCGCGCTACTCGGGCGTCTGGATGAACTTGCAGGATGCAGCGAAGGAGCTCTCCCGGCGGATGTGTTCGCTATTTCTGCGCGACGAAAAGGCCGGCGGCCGACGAGCCGTGTTCGGCGACGTAGAACTGTTTCAGAAGAGTCCCGAGTGGCGCGATCACATTCCGTTTTACGAATACTTTCACGGCGAGACGGGACGCGGTATGGGAGCCAGCCATCAGACGGGTTGGACGGCGCTCGTGGCCCGCATGCTTAGCGCGATCGTGCCGGAAAAGTAACGGCTTCGAGAAGATAGCGACGGACGGTCGGTGTGCGTAGGCGGTGCGAAGAGGCGGCTCGTAACGTAAGGAATGTCCGAGCATGAAGAATTGGTGGTCGGAGATCCGTACGTTCCTGCGCGAGTATCGCACGAACTTCAAACACACCGGCGCAGTGATGCCGAGCGGCGCATGCCTCGGCCGCGCGCTCGCGCGCTTCGTGCGCGAGCGTCAGCCGGTAGCCGTCGCTGCTTCGGCCGCTTCCGTCGATCTCGCTGCCTCCGTCGGTGGCGGATCCGCATGCTTCCGCATTCTCGAAGTCGGGCCCGGCACCGGCGCGGTCACGCGGCACATCGCCTCGGCCCTGCGCGCCGGCGATGCGCTCGATCTTTGTGAGCTGAACCCTTCGTTCGTCGCGATGCTGCGAGAGCGGCTCGTCGATGAGTCGCCGTTTTGCGACGTCGCGGATCAGGTGCGCATCTTTCATCATCCGATCGAAGAATTGCCGCACGACGTTTCCTACGACCTCATCATCTCGGGCCTGCCGCTCAACAACTTCAACGTCGCCGAAGTCGAGCACATTCTCGGGCTCTTCGAGCGGCTTTTGAAGCCGAGCGGCACCCTCTCGTTTTTCGAGTACATCGGCATACGCAAGATGCGCGCCGTCGTGAGCGATGCTCCCGGCCGCGAACGCTTGCGCGGCATCGGCCGAGCGATGGACGGCATGCTCGCGCGCGGCGAGATCCATCGCGACCGCATTTGGCCGAACGTCCCGCCGGCTTACGTGCATCACGTCCGCTTCGGCAAAGGTTAGGCCCTTCGCCGGCCGAAGGCAGCTTGATAGCGCAGCCGGCGGCTAAATCCCGGAAAATGCTAAACGATCCCTTGGAATATTCAAAAAACGCCGATATTCGGTTGTAGTTTACTTTGAAATTGCTCGGCGTAGCCAAAGAAGACGGATCACTCCATACGCCGCGATGGCAATGCCCACCCAAAAGGCAATTCCAAGCACGGACAGGACGAGATGGTCTCCTAGCATGCCGATTAGTCCGATCGGGTATATGAAGATCGCCACGATTGAGACAGCCGATACAAGCAAACCGTCGATGATGCGGCGCTTCGCGCTAGCTCGTTTCACTACTTTTTGTTCGTCATTCATCTCCGCATCCTACCTCGCAACGCGGTAAAATTCCCGCATGCCCGATATTCCGAGCCCCGATCGGCTTGGAGCGGGGCTGATGGAGGAACGAGCCGATAGGAAAAGATAGTGCCGGCGAAAGCCCGACCCGTTATGATAAGAGTCCTGCTACGCCCCGCCTGCCGCTCCCCTGATTCCCCCTGCCTCCGCTCCACCCGCCCTGATGACGAATATGGGATTCAACACCGAAGCAGCGTTCCACCGGCGGCAATGGCTGCGCGGCGGAGGTGCTGCGGCCGCCTCGTTGCTGGTGCCCAAGGTTCTCCAAGCCCGAGATAGCTCGACCAAGCCCGCCGGCAAGAACAAGTCGCCGGCGCGGGCCGCGATCGTCATCTATCTGCAGGGTGGCCTGTCGCACTACGAAAGCTTCGATCCGAAGCCCCTCGCGCCGAGCGCTTACCGCGGCGAATTCGATTCGATCGCCACGAAAGTTCCCGGCACGCACTTCTCCGAACATCTCCCGATGCTCGCCGCACGGGCCGACAAGTTCAACGTGCTGCGCAGCGTCTATGTCGATTCGCCGAGCCATCCGGTCGCGATCCACATGACCCTCACCGGTTGGGACATGCCCGGCGCCGATGTGGCCGGCAAAAACAAGAACACGACGAACCCTTCGATCGGTAGCTGGGTTGCCCGACTCAGAACCGAAAACAGCCGCGACTTGCCCCCCTACGTGGCGATCCCGCACGATGCTCAGTTGGGCATTCGCGTGCGCTACGCCACGGCCGGCCTCCTGGGCTCGACCTACGAACCGCTCTTCGCCGGCTTGCCTCCCGACACGTCGACGGGCATCTACGAGCCGCCGCGCGATCTACGCTTAAGCACCGGCATCGATTCGGCACGTCTCGAACAGCGGCTGTCGCTGCTCAACGCGATCGACCAACGAGCCCGCTGGTCGCAGCCGATCGCCTCGCTCGATCGCTACCATCGTCGCGCGTACGACATGCTCGCCGGCGACGCCGCGGGCGCGGCTTTCGACTTGAGCAGGGAAAGCGCCGCCGACCGTGAGCGCTACGGCAACCATCTGTGGGGCCAGCAAACGATTCTCGCCCGCCGCCTTGCCGAGTCGGGCGTGCCGTTCACGCTCGTCAACCTTACGCTCAACCAAGCGCACGGCCAGGATTGGGATACGCATGTCGACAACTTCGGCATGATGAAGAATACGTTGCTGCCGCCGATGGAACGGGCCGTGAGCGCGCTGCTCGACGATCTCGAAGCCCGCGGGCTGCTCGATACGACGCTCGTCGCCATGTTCGGCGAGTTCGGTCGCACGCCGCAAATCAATGCCCAAGGAGGCCGCGACCATTGGGCCAAGGTTTGCTCGGTGATGCTCGCCGGCGGCGGCTTGAAAAAGGGAGTCGTGGTCGGGGCAAGTACTCGCGCCGGCGACGTTCCGCTCGATCGGCCGATCCACTTCAACGACGTGCTCGCGACGATCTACCATCAGCTCGGGGTCTCGACCAGCGAAGTTCTTCACGACTCGCTCGGCCGCCCTTTCCCGGTCCTCGCCCACGGCGAACCGATCCGCGAATTGCTCGCTTAGCGCAGCGTTTCTCTCGGCGAGAGCTGCCCGGCGTTTATCTCGCGCCGAATGCGGCCAGGGCTGCCGAGGCGACCGGCACTCGCTATATTCATGGCTCCGTGCGGGTAGGCATCCCGCCGGCGTTCGCGTCCGTCTGTCGAAACCCTCGCGGAGTCCATGCGTGTCGATTCTCGGTGCCCACATGTCGATTGCCGGCGGATACTACAAATCCGTAGAAGCTGCCGCGCATTGCGCGATGGATTGCGTGCAGCTGTTCACGAAGAACAACAACCAATGGCGGGCCAAAGAGATCAGCGAGGCCGAGGCGAAGGCGTTTCGGGATGCGCTCGCGAACTTGAAGATCACGCACCCGATCTCGCACGATTCGTACCTCATCAACCTCGCCGCTCCCGATGACGAACTCTGGCGCAAGTCGATCGACGCATTCGTCGTCGAGCTTCGTCGGGCCGATCAACTCGGCATTCCCTACGTCGTCACGCATCCCGGTTCGTATACCTCGACGAGCGAAGCGGTCGGGCTGAAGCGCATTATCGCGGCGCTCGACGAAGTCCACGCGCAGACGACGGACGTCAAAGCCCAATGTCTGTTGGAAACCACGGCCGGGCAGGGGACCAACCTCGGCAATAAGTTCGAGCATCTGGCCGAGATTCTCGCTGGGATCAAGCATGCCGAGCGGGTCGGCGTTTGCGTCGACACTTGCCATATCTTCGCCGCCGGCTATCCGCTCGGCACGCCTGAGGAATACGACGACACGTTTAAGAAGTTCGATCAAGCCATCGGCACGAAGCTGATTCGAGCCTTCCACTTGAACGACAGTAAGAAAGGACTCGGCTCGCGCGTCGACCGGCATGAGCACATCGGCGAAGGGATGCTCGGGCTCGAGCCGTTTCGCCATCTGCTGAATGACCCGCGCTTCAAAAAGATTCCGATGTATTTGGAAACCAACAAAGAAGAGCGCGACGGCGAAGAGATGGACGTCGTCAACTTGCGCACGCTCCGGAGCCTGATCGCTTAACGCCGTGAGGAGCGAGCCAGACAGCTCGTCGGATCTGTTTGTCGAATCTGTCTGCCGGAGTCGCGGTGCTTCGCGTGCCGCGTGTGCCGGTTGCAGCAGCGGCGAAGAAAAAATCTTTGCCGAACCGCGTCGACCGCCGATGCGTAGAGCTTAACGCAGGGCGTGCAACCGAGGCTCGGCGGCCTCGCCGCGAGCGAAATCGGGCGAAAATCGGGTTTCTCCGTTTGTGCGGCGTGAAAATTTGACCCGCTTTAGGCGTCGGGTAGAATTAACGGCTGTCGGATTTGCGCATCGGCACCGATGCGGCGACGTCGCTCGTTTTCCAGCGGTCGGCATGGAAGGAAGGTCGCGATGGCCTTGACCTATTTCAAACGCTACCGCATGGAGATCGACCTCAACAAGGTCGACTTCGCGCGTCATCGTCTGCCGTCGCCGTATCGTTTCGTGCCGTGGAACGCCGGCCTCATCGCCACGCATGCCGAGACGAAGTATCTCAGCTTTCGGCATGAGATCGATGCCAACGTCTTTTCCTGTCTGGGCGACTACGACGGTTGTTATCGCCTAATGACCGAGATCAGCCGCAAAGACGGCTTCCTTCCCGGCGCGACTTGGCTGCTCGCTCGCATCGACGGCGCGAACGACCCTTGGGCTCGCGGCGATATCGATACCGACGCCCTGACGTTTTGCGGCACCGTGCAAGGGGTCGAAGACCGCTTCGGCTACGGCGCGATCCAGAACCTCGGCGTCGTGCCCGAGCATCGGGGCAACGGGCTCGGCAGCGTCCTTCTGTTGAAAGCCCTCGAAGGGTTCCGCCGCGCCGGCCTGAAGCGCGCGTATCTCGAAGTGACCGCGCAGAACGAAGGAGCCGTGCGGCTCTATCGCAAGCTCGGTTTCTCGAAGGCCCGCACCGTCTATAAAGCGGTCGAGCTCATGGGCGTGCCCGTTCGATAGCCGGCTTCTCAAGTTTCGAGCCCGGTCCTGGTTTCGTAAACGGCTGCGCTCCGCTACTCTGGGAGTGTCGCACAATGTTTCTTCCTGGCCGGTGCAGCGAATATGTTCAACTTCGAATATGAGAAGGTCGGCAAGAACGGCGACATCTTAGCCGTAGTGCTCTTCGGCACGATCGACGAGACCAACTACGAATATCTGTTGAAGTGCGTGGCCGAAGAGATTCTCGACGGTAGTAAGAAGCTCATCTTGAACTGCGAACAACTCACATACATTTCCAGCATGGGCCTCGGCATGCTCGTGCGAGTCCACTCGCGCATGAGAAAACTCGGCGGCGACGTCAAGCTGGCCGCCGTGCACAACACCGTCGCTCAAATCTTGAGCGTCGTCGGGCTGAACAAACTCTTCCACATCTATCCCACCGTCGAAGCCGCAATCGCCTCCCACGACGCCTGACGTGGACGTAATCAGCGGTTCGTGCCAGCTAGCACTCGGCGACTGATCTTCGCTCCCGCAGTCCGTGCGGATACGATTCGGCTTTCGTTGCCACCGGCCTCGGCAAGAGCCGTCGTCGGCACCCGATTGCGAAGTCCATTCGATGCGAATTTTGAAACGTCGTCCGCTGTTCGTCGCCGCTCTCGTCACTCTGATTGCGGCATTCGGTTACGCCTGGGCCGTCGTCACGCCGACGGTCGGCGAGCCGTTCACGGTCGCGACTCCGCCGGCCGGCAAGCCGCTCTGGACGTTCGGCTTCGTCGGCGATACGCAACAGGCCGACGATCGGCTCGATCCGTTGATGGCGAAGTTCGAGTCGCACGACGTCGAATTCGTGCTGCACTTGGGAGACATGGTCGACGAAGCGGCGAGTGACATGGAATGGGACCGCCTCATCGCCGCGGCATTGAAACATCGGGTGCGCCTGATGCCGGTCGTCGGCAACCACGACGTCCGCACCGATTACGCCGACGACGGCTCGATACGCTTTCGTCAATACTTTCCCGACTTGCCGAACACGTTCTACCACTTTCGTCATCGGGGCGTGAACTTCCTTATGCTCAACTCCGAGCGCTCGTTTGCGCCTGGGAGCGAGCAAGCGAAGTTCCTCAAGTTTCATCTAGACCGGCAGCCCGGTACGGCGATCGCCTGTCTTCATCGCCCGACATTCACGGCCGACGATCGCGACACGGCCTCGATGCTGACGCGCCGGCTATGGCTCCACGACGCACTAACGAAAACCGATGCCGTCGCAGTCGTTTCCGGCCACAACCATTACTACGATCGGACGAAGCCGCTCGATGGACTCACGTATATCGTGAGCGGCGGCGGAGGAGGGGCGACGCGCGAGACTCCCCAGCCACGCGACTTCACTGCCTCGCTTCATGCCGGCGAGCATCACTACGGAATCGCGCGCGTCTACGACGACCGCATCGCCGTCGAAATTTTGACGCTCGACGACGGCCGAACGCTTGACGCTTTCGCCCTGCCGCTGAAGCCGACGGATCGAAAGCAAGGGGGCTATCGTAATCGCCACAGTATGGAGCTGCCGCCGCTCGCCGAATTGCCCCAGTATCGGCGCGAAACGCTCGCGGCTCGTCGCGCGGAGCATGTCGGGATGCCGCGTCCTTGGTAGTTTCCGTCGAGCGGATCTCGCCGCGACCGCGAGACTAGGTTGCCTCGCGAGAGCATCGCCGATACCCTTGCGATTGTCCGCATCGCCTCGGTCGTCGCCTCACCCCGCAGAATCGAAATATGGCCGTTACCACTCCGTCGCCCGCTGCCGATCTCGCGCAAACCATCCATACGCATGAATTTCCGAACGGCTTAGTGCTGCTTGCCGAGCCGATGCGCTCGCTGGAGTCGGCCGCCTTCACGATCCGTGTCCCCGGCGGGTGCGCTTATGAGCCCGACGGCCGTGGAGGGCTCGGCGTGATGATGGTCGACATGACGTTGCGCGGCGCCGGCGAACGCGATAGCCGGCAGTTCGTCGACGATCTCGACAACCTCGGCGTCGAGCGCGGTGAATCGGTTACGGATGCGCTGGCCGGCTATAGTGGCGCGACCCTTGCCAAGAACTTGTTGCCCGCGCTCGGCATCTACGCCGATGTGCTGCGCCGGGCCCATCTGCCGGAAGACGAGCTGGAGATGACCCGGCTCGGTGCGCTGCAAGACCTCAGCGGCGTCGACGATGAGCCGGGCCAAAAGGTGATGCAGGAACTTCGCAAGCTCCACTATCCTCACCCCTGGGGGCGCCGCAGCCAAGGCGAACGGGCTGCGTTGGAATCGATCTCGATCGCCGAAATTCAAACGCAGTACCGAAAATGCTTTCGCCCGAACGGCACGATCATCAGCGTCGCCGGGAAGATCGATTGGCCGCGAGTGCGCGACACGGTCGGCGAGTTGCTCGGCGATTGGTCGCCGGTCGACGCGGCTCCGATCGTAGAGACGCCGCGCTCCGTGCGACGCAATCACATTGCGCATGAATCGGACCAGACGCACATCGCCGTGGCCTACGACAGCGTCCCTTATCGAAGCCCCGACTACTTTCAGGCTTGGGGAGCGGTCGGCGTTTTGAGCGGCGGCATGAGTTCTCGCTTGTTCACGGAAGTGCGCGAGAAACGTGGCCTCTGCTACACGGTCTATGCTTCTCAGGCGACGTTGAAGGATCGCGGAGCCGTGCTTTGCTATTCCGGCACGACAGCCGAACGTGCGCAAGAAACGCTCGACGTGATGCTCGGCGAGTTGCGCCGCTTGGCGCTCGGCGTCGAGCAGCATGAGCTCGAACGACTCAAGGCGCGCATCAAGAGCGGCCTCATCATGCAACAAGAATCGAGTTCGTCGCGCAGTTCGTCGATGGCCCGCGATTGGTATCTGCTCGGCCGGGTACGGACGTTGGACGAAGTGAGCACGCTCGTCGACACCCTCTCCGCCGAAAGCATCAACGACTATCTCGTTCAGAACCCGCCGCGCGACTTCACGATCGTCACGCTTGGTCAGAAGACTTTGGAGGTGCCTAGTGTCGGCTAATCAACCCGTGTCGGTAAGCAATGCGTCGGCTGCGCGCAAGCCGGTGCAATTCCGTAAGCAAGTCTTAGACAACGGGCTCGAGATCGTCGCCGAAGTGAACGACGAGGCCCGCAGCAGCTCGCTCGGCTTCTTCGTGCGAACCGGTGCGCGCGACGAAACCGACGACGTCGCCGGCGTGAGCCACTTCCTCGAACACATGATGTTCAAAGGAACTCCTACACGCACGGCCGAGCAAGTGAACCTTGAGTTCGATGCGCTCGGGGCCGATTACAACGCTTTCACGAGCGAAGAGCAAACCGTGTACTACGCTTCGGTGTTGCCCGAATATCAGGGCCGCACGACGGAACTACTGGCCGACATGCTCCGCCCGTCGCTCCGCACCGAAGACTTCGACACCGAGAAGAAAGTGATCGTCGAAGAGATTCGGATGTACCTCGATCAGCCGCCGTTCGGGGCCGACGACCTCGTGCGGTCGCTGCATTACGGCAAGCACCCGCTCGGCCGGAGCGTGCTCGGCACGGTCGAGAGCATTGAAGCGTTGCCGGTCGACGCGATGCGGGCTTACTTCGAGCGCCGCTACTCGCCGACGAACATCATGGTGGCCGCGGCCGGTAAGATCGATTTCGACAAGCTGGTCGAAGACGTGCATCGCTACTGCCACGCCTGGCAGCGCATCGAGACGGAGCGCGACATTACGACGGCCGTCGGCGAGCGCAAGTTTCAGGTGTTGCATAAGCCGAAGTCGACGCAAGAATATGTCATTCAAGTGGCCGATGCCCCTTCGTCGACCGACGCCGATCGGTATGCCGCGAAGATTCTTACCGTCATTCTCGGCGACGACAGCGGCAGTCGATTCTTCTGGGAGATCGTCGATCCCGGCTTGGCGGAAAGCGCGAGCCTCTCGCATCACGACGGCCAAGGTTCCGGAGCGTTCATCGGATATCTGGCGTGCGACCCGGAGTTGGCGGCCGACAACTTGCAGCGCCTCGCGAAGATTTATGCCGACGTCGAAGCCGGCGGCGTGACCGAAACCGAACTCGCGCAAGCGAAGAGCAAGCTCAACTCGCGCGTCGTGTTGTCGGGCGAACGACCCCGCGGCCGGCTCTTCAACATCGGCGGCAATTGGATGCAACGCCGCGAATACCGCACGATCCACGACGACCTCGAAGCGGTCGACAGGATCACGACGGCCGATCTGGCGGCCGTCGTGAAGAAATGGCCGCTGACGAAGAACACGACCGTCGTCGTCGGCCCGCTGGAAACGATTTAAGGGAACGATTCGATTTAAGGGGACATTCTACTTTAATCATTAAAGTAGAATGTCCCCTTTTCGTTAGTTCTTGTTTGAGTTCCAGAACTCGGCGAGGTGGTCGTTGAGCGTCACGATGCCGTCCGGATGGAACGCCACGATGCCGATCAGGCGCGCGCGATCGAGCGGGCTGCCGCCGGCCGTGGCGGTTTGATAGACGATGCCGAAACGGGAGTAAGCCAAGTTCGGAGCCGAGGTTCCTTCGTCGGAGAAATGCACCGGGGCTTCTTGTAGCGTCTTGCCTTGCATCGTCGTGCGGCTTCCGGCACCGAACACGACATAGGTCCCATCGACGGGCAGCGAGAATTTGCGCAGCGCCGCCGCGCCGGTGATCGCCGCCAGCGGTGTCGTCGTGCCGATCGTCGTCACGGTCGGCAGCGTCGCCGTGCTGTTGCCGTAGGGATAGAACGTCGGGTTGAAGTCGCCGGTCGTCGCGACGACCATTTGCGCCACCGTCTTAATTCCCGCGGCGTTGAGCGAGTCGATCGTCTCTTGGGTCGGCACTGGGATCGTCGTCAGATCGAAGCCCGTATTGCCGGGAACGTACGTCGCGATGGTTCCCGCCGGGGTCGTCACGAGCGAGTCGAAATTGTTGGGCGACGATAGGTAGATCGCCTCATGCGTCTGCAGGGCCTTGGCAAGCTCGCCGACGTTCGTGGCTCCCGTCGAAGTATGGGCCCGCGTGATCATATTCGGCAACAGCGGCAGGATGATTCCGGCCACGGCGGCCAAGATCACCATGACGACGACGAGCTCGACCAACGTGAGAGCACGGCGAACCGACGGACGAGATCGGGATGGCATCTTCATAGGTTCTTCTCCGGTAACGACAAGTAATCTGCAAACGCAACACAATTGCATGTGATGTGTTATTGCAAAAGAATAGTCATTGTCAATACCGAAGGGAGAAATCTCACGCAATTCCGATCAGGCGCTCAAAATCCCGTTAAACTACGAACGAAATGCCACCGGAAGGCAGGTAGGAGTGCCTTGGGGATCGATCGGACGTGCCGCCGGACGTCCTGATTGCCGTTCGATCCGGCTACGACATGTGGAGCGCGCCCGCTACTTTTCAGATGGCTTGGCGAAGTCAAATCGCGTCGGCTTCGCGAGCCGTTCCCAATCGCTCGCCCCTAAGACGATCGAGGTCGTCAGCGAGCCGGCATTGAAGGCCACGCGGTCGGTTCTTACGCCGATCATAGTATCGGCATAGATCTCGAACGGGAGGATCGGCTCGCCGAAGGGTGGGACGCTGCCGGGAACTAAGCCGGTTCTTTCGAGCAGTTCTTCCGGCGTGGCGAAGCGTGTCTTTTTTACGTTCAAGCGACGTTTGACGGCGGCGGAATCGAGGTGCGTATCGGCGCAGAGAATGAAGAGGCGGAAGAGGTCGTCGGTCTTAAGCAAGATCGCCTTCGCGCCGACGTCGAGCGGCTCGCCGCGGGCCGCGGCCGACTCTTCCGACGTGCGGGTCGGCTCGTGGTCGAGGCGGCGGAACGATGCACCGTCGGCAGCGAGAAGTTCGAGGATGCGATCGAGTACGGTGACTTGCATGGGGAATCGTTCGTGTTGCTGAGTACGCGCGTGACTGATTGTCTTGAGGTTGGGAGCGCGTCTGCCCCTCATCCGGCTTTCGGCCACCTTCTCCCGTGGGAGAAGGGTTTGGGCCACGGCCAGAAACCTTTCTCGGCGCGTGGCGATATGGTACGTTTGCGGCTCGCCGCAACATAATCGTATCGGGAGACCGCGAGGCATGCGACCGCTATCGAAGATCAGTGCCGATTGGTGGGACTACACGACGCTCGATAAAGACATCTTGGACGAGGCGGCCCGGCTCACGCCTGCCGACTTGGCGAAGCTCGCCCGGCCCGGCTTTGCGATTAAGTTTTACGAGACGCGCGAAGATTTTTATCTGGCTGAAGCGCTCGAATATATCACCGCGTGGAAGCAGGCGACGCCGGAGCGGCCGGCCGGAATTTGCGGGCCGATCGGGCCGACCGAGCAGTTGCCGCTCGTTGCGCGATTGGTGAACGAACTCGAACTCGACCTGAAACATTGCCATTTTTGGGGCATGGACGAATGGGTGCTCGACGGCAAAGAAGCGCCGATCGATTTCCCGTTGAGCTTCGCGAAGGCCGATATGGATCTGTGTTTCGATCGGATTCGGCCCGAGTTGAGGATGCCGAAGGAGAATATCCATTTCCCGAAAGTCGACGCGCGCGAATATTCGGCGAGCTACGATCGGGCCCGTTGCATCGTGATGCAAGGAGGCCAAGGGGAAGTGAAGCATTGGGCGTTCAACGATCCGGCGAAGCGCGAAGGGAAATACAAAGACGCGCCGCCGACGCCGGAAGAATATCGCAAACTCGGCACGCGCATCGTCGACTTACATCCGATGACGATCATTCAGAACGCGCGGACCTCGGGCGGAGGCGTCGTGACGAACGTGCCGCAACAAGCGCTGACGGTCGGGCCGGTCGAGACATGGAAGTCGGAAAAGGTTTCCATTTGGCACTACGGGCACCACGACAACCCGTTCGGCCTCCGGCTGACGAGCTTGATGATCTCGAAGAAGCTGGCCGACTCTTCGGTGCCGATGTCGCTCTTGGCCGACCACCCGAACGTGCAGTTCAATTTTTACACGCCGGGAATCGGGTCTTGCGACTCGGAGATGCATTAGGAAGGGGTCGGGGGTCAGGGGTCGGGGATCAGGTGATGAATTGACTGAGCTCCGAAACTAACTCCATTGCTTATCCAAATAAGCGACCGCACTGCTGACCTCTGATACCGACCCCCGACCCCTGTCCCCCGACCCCTGAATCCTCCCATGTCCTCCGTTTTTGCGATTGCTGCGCATCCTGACGATATCGAAATCGTGATGGCCGGTACGTTGTCGTTGTTGCAGGATGTCGGTTACGACGTCCACTACATGAACGTCGCCAACGGTTGTTGCGGGTCGACCGTGTATGGTCGTGAAGAGTTGATCGCGATGCGGCGCGAAGAAGCGCGCGAGGCGTGTCGGATCGCCGGGTTCACTTGGCACGAAAGTCTCGTGAACGATATGGAGGTGATGTACGATCGGCCGACTTTGTTTCGGCTCACGGCGATCGTGCGCGAGGTGCGGCCGGCGATCGTGCTTACGCACTCGCCCGTCGACTACATGGAAGATCATACGAACACCTGCCGCCTCGCCACGACCGCGGCCTTCGCGCGCTGCATGCCGAACTTCCCTTGCGATCCGCCGACGGCGGCCTATTACGACGACGTCGCGGTTTACCACGCGCAGCCGCACGGCAATACCGATCCTCTCTATGGGCCGATCGTGCCGAAGTTGTTCGTCGACGTGGGGACTAAGATCCCGTTGAAGACGGAAATGCTCGCGGCGCATCGCAGCCAGAAGCTCTGGCTCGACCAAAGCCAAGGGATGGATTCGTATCTCCATTCGATGCAAGAACTGATGCGCGGCGTGGGGAAGCTGTCGGGTGGCCGTTGCGAATATGCCGAAGGCTGGCGACGGCATCTGCATCTCGGGTTCAGCGCCGGCCCGATCGATCCGCTGCGCGAAGCGCTCGGGTCGAAAGCGATCGCCGCCGACTAACGTGCCGCAGGTCCTCGACAGGCTGGTGACTACCGCCCACCGACCGCCGCCGCACGTTCTTGCAGAATCGTAAGGGCGACTATGTTCTTCGCGGCGAGTATCACGCTGCGTAATACCTACGATCGGCCGCGGCCGAACGATCGACGCGATCCGGGCGTTCCCCCTGGTCGATCGCCTCCGTTACAGATTAAGATGAGAGGCTTTCCGGCCGATGTTAGGTGGGAAACTTTGAGCGACTTGATCAATCAGGTAAATCATGCATAGCCATGTGGTTGTGCTCGGCGGCGGGCCGGGCGGATATGCCGCGGCTTTTCTGGCGGCCGACCTCGGGATGGAAGTCACGATCGTCGAGGCCGACCCTCGCCTCGGGGGCACCTGCCTGCTGCGCGGGTGCATCCCCTCGAAGGCCCTGCTGCATGTGGCCCGCGTGATCGAAGAAGCGCACGAGATGACCGATTGGGGGGTCGCCTTCGAGAAGCCGAAGGTGAGCGTCGACGCCGTTCGCGCTCGCAAAGAGAAGGTGATCGGCACGCTCACCGGCGGGCTCAAGCAGCTCGCGAAGCAGCGCAAGGTGCGCGTCATCCACGCGAAGGGAGTGTTCGAGAACTCCACGACCTTGCGGCTCGAAGGGGGCGAGATCGCCACCGGTGCCGACAACACGCTGACCTTCGACCATTGCGTGCTCGCGAGCGGCAGCACGCCGGCGAAGATTCCGGCGTTCGATCTCGGGACAGACCGTGTGATGGATTCGACCGGCGCTCTGGAGTTGAAGGATATCCCCGAGTCGTTGCTCGTCGTCGGCGGCGGGTACATCGGCCTGGAGATGGGGTCGGTCTATGCCCATCTCGGCTCGAAGGTTACGGTCGTCGAGTTGCTGCCGGGCTTGCTCATGGGGGCCGATCGCGATCTGGTGAAACCGCTCGCGGCGCGGCTCGAAAAGCTGTTTGCCGGGATTTATCTCGAAACGAAAGTCGCTTCGATGGCGAAGCGCGACGACGTCATCGACGTGACGTTCGAAGCCACCGACGGCGCGAAGCGAACCGAAAGCTTCAGCCGCGTGCTGGTCTCCGTCGGGCGGAAGCCGAACAGCCAAGGGATCGGTCTGGAGAAGACGAAGGTCGAGATCGATAAGAAGGGTTTCGTGAAGATCGACAAACAGCAGCGGACGGCCGACCCGAAGATCTTCGCGATCGGCGATGTCGCCGGCGAACCGATGCTGGCGCATAAGGCTTCGCACGAAGGTCGCACCGCGGTCGAAGTGATCCACGGCGATGCCGCCGCGCAGTTCGATGCGTTGGCGATTCCGGCCGTCGTGTTCACCGATCCGGAAGTGGCCTGGGCCGGCCTCACGGAAGACCAAGCGAAGAAGGAAGGCCGCGAGGTCGAAATCGCGCGCTATCCCTGGGCGGCGAGCGGCAAGGCGCAAGCTCTCGGCCGGACCGAAGGGATGACGAAAATGATCGTCGATCCGCAAACCGATCGGGTGCTCGGGGTCGGAATCGTCGGGTCGAATGCCGGCGATCTGATCAGCGAGGCGGTCTTAGCCATCGAAATGGGGGCTACCGTGGAAGACGTTTCCCGTTCGATTCATCCACACCCGACGCTGAGCGAAACGGTGGCCTTTGCCGGAGAAGTGTATCTCGGTCTCGCTACCGAGATCTATAAGCCGCGGCGTGACCGACAGGAGCAGTAGTTCGCAGCGGCTTTGAGGCAGCGGCGATCGGCGAGGTAAAACCGCGTAAAGAAGCTAACAAACGGTCAGACCTTTACGGCAATCGATGGGCGGGAAATAATACCGACGCGGGGAAGTGTTAAACGGATATGCAAAAGTAGGTTGCGCGTTTCCCGCGCGACCGAACAGCGCGAAGTTTTCGGGCATCGATCGGCCATGTAAGCCGCGGTTCGAAGAAGTTCGCCGAGAAGATCAAAACTGGGGAGTTCGAGTATGTCGCAGGTAGATTCGACGCCGGTCAGCGGCGATAGCGATCCGGCGGAGACGGCCGAATGGCTCGAGTCGCTTCAGTATGCGCTAGAGACCAAAGGTCCGGAGCGCGTGGCGTATCTGATGTCGAAATTGTCGGTGGCGGCACATCGCCACGGCGTCGACCTGCCGTTCTCGGCGACCACTCCCTACATCAACACGATCCCGGTCGACAAGCAACCGGTCTTCCCGGGCAACCGCGAGATCGAGCGCCGCATCAAGAGCATTATCCGTTGGAACGCGATGGCGATGGTCGTTCGCGCCAACAAGGTCGGCCCCGATGGGCCCGGCGGGCACATCAGCACCTTCGCCTCCTCGGCCACGCTGTACGAAATCGGCTACAACCACTTCTTCCGCGGTAAAGGCGACGGCTACGACGGCGACCAAGTCTACTTTCAAGGTCACGCCTCGCCGGGTATGTATTCGCGTGCCTTCGTCGAAGGACGCTTGAGCGAAGCGCAACTCGTCAACTTCCGACATGAATTGGCGCCGGGCGGCGGCCTCTCCAGCTATCCGCATCCCTGGCTCATGCCGGAGTTTTGGGAGTTCCCGACGGTCTCGATGGGTCTCGGCCCGATCAATTCGATCTATCAAGCTCGCTTCAACAAATACCTCGCCGATCGCGGCTTGAAGGATACTACGAACCAAAAGGTTTGGGCGTTCCTCGGCGACGGCGAATGCGACGAGCCCGAATCGCTCGGCGCGATCACGCTCGCCTCGCGCGAAAAGCTCGACAACCTGATCTTCGTGATCAACTGCAACTTGCAACGGCTCGACGGCCCGGTGCGCGGTAACGGCAAGATCATCCAAGAGCTCGAAGGGGCTTTCCGCGGCGCCGGCTGGAACGTCATTAAGGTCGTTTGGGGCGACGATTGGGACGCACTCCTCGAAAAAGATCACAGCGGCGCGCTCGTCGAGCGGATGGGCGAAGTCGTCGACGGCGAGTACCAAAAATACGTCGTCAGCGGCGGGGCTTACATTCGCGAGCACTTCTTCGGCAAGAGCCCGGAGTTGCTGGAGATGGTGTCGCACATGAGCGACGAAAAGATCAACAGCATGCGCCGCGGCGGGCACGACCCGGAGAAGGTTTACGCCGCCTACAAGTGGGCCGCCGAAAACAAGAACGGCAAGCCGACCGTGATCCTCGCTAAGACGATCAAGGGCTACGGCCTCGGCGAAGCGGGCGAAGGTCGCAACGTTGCGCACAACCAAAAGAAGGTCAACGAGAACGAATTGATTCAGTTCCGCTCGCGGTTCGGGATTCCGATTTCGGATGAAGACGTCGTGAAGGCGCCGTTCTACAAGCCGGCAGAAGACAGCCCGGAGATGAAGTATCTCCGCGAGCGTCGCGAAGCGCTCGGCGGTCCGGTGCCGATCCGCTCGAAGGAGCGACCGAAGTCGATCATTCCGCCGAACTCGAACTTCGCCGATTCGTTCACCTCGAGCGACGATCGCGAAGTCTCGACGACGATGGCCTTCGTCAAGCAATTCGCGCGGCTCTTGAAAGACAAGAACATCGGCAAGTACATCGTGCCGATCGTCCCCGACGAGTCGCGCACATTCGGCATGGATCCGCTCTTCTCGCAATGCGGCATCTACGCTCACGCCGGCCAACTCTACGAGCCGGTCGATAGCGATAACTTCCTCTACTACAAGGAAGCCAAAGACGGCCAGATCCTCGAAGAAGGGATCACCGAGGCCGGCTCGATGGCGTCGTTCATCGCCGCGGGTTCGTCGTATGTGACGCACGGAATCAACATGATTCCGTTCTTCGTCTACTATTCGATGTTCGGTTTCCAGCGCATCGGCGACTCGATCTGGTTGGCCCAAGACATGAAGTGCAAGGGCTTCCTCATGGGAGGAACCGCGGGCCGCACCACGCTGAACGGCGAAGGCTTGCAGCATCAAGACGGCCACAGCCATTTGATCGCGTCTTCGTTCCCGGGCATCCGCTGCTACGATCCGGCCTACGCTTATGAGATTGCGACGATCGTGCTCGACGGCATGCGCGAGATGTACGAGCGCGACCAAGAGGTGATGTACTACATCACGCTCCACAACGAAAACTACAAGATGCCGGCGATGCCCGCCGGAGTCGAAGAAGGCATCATCAAGGGGATGTACAAAGTTTCCTCGGTCGACGCCGGCAGCGGCGCGCCGAAGGTCGTGTTATTCGGCAGCGGAGCCATCCTCCGCTGTGCGCTCGATTCGCAGAAGCTTTTAGCCGAGAAGTACGGCGTGTCGAGCAACGTCTACAGCGTCACGAGCTACAAGACCCTCTGGACCGAAGCCAACGACTGCGAGCATTGGAACCTGCTCCACCCGAGCGAGACGCCGAAGAAGTCGTACGTCGAAAAATTGTTGGCGGACGAAACCGGTCCGTTCATCTCGACCAGCGACAATGTCCGCCTCGTCGCGCAACAGATCGAACCTTGGGTGCCGGGCGATTACTACGTGCTCGGCTGCGACGGCGTCGGCCGAAGCGATCGCCGCGCACGTCTCCGTCGTCACTTCGAAGTGGATGCGGAATGCACGACGCTCGCCGCGCTTACTCGTCTCGCGAAGCAAGGAAAGTTCGATGCGGCGAAATTGCCGCAAGTGATTAAGGATCTCGGAATCGATCCCGAGAAGGGGAATCCGGTTTCGATTTAGGTCTGCGTCGTCGCCGGCCGTGAGTCGCAGCGTGCGTCGTCGCGGCGTCCGGCTTCGGTAAAGCAATTTCGTTCGACATCTTTACGCCTGCACTATTTTTTCGACTGTGGAGCGCCCGTTCATGGCCATCGACTTCAAGCTTCCCAACCTCGGTGAAAACATCGATTCCGGCGACGTCATCAACGTCCTGGTCAAGGAAGGGGACGTCGTCAAGGCGAACCAAGGGATCATCGAAGTCGAGACCGGCAAAGCGACGGTCGAAATTCCGAGCCCATCGGCCGGCACGATCTCGAAGCTCTTCGTGAAGGCCGGCGGCACCATCAAGGTCGGCGGCACGATCGCCACGATCGAAGCGTCGGCCGGCGGTGCTCCGGCTGCGAAGCCCGCGGCACCTGCGCCGAAGCCCGAAGCGGCCCCGGCTCCTAAGGCGGAAGCTCCGAAGCCCGCCCCGGCCGAGGCAAAGCAAGCGGAAGTGAAGACGCCGGAAACGAAGCCTTCGCCGGTGACGGACCCGGCTCCCGCGCCGGCCGCGGCCGAAGAAGACCACGAAGGAACCGCGGCCCCGGCCGGCCCTGCCACTCGCCGGCTCGCTCGCGAACTCGGCGTCGACTTGGCTCGGGTCGAAGGAACCGGTCCCGGCGGTCGCATCACGCGCGACGACATCATCGCCTCGGTTCGCAAGTCGACGTCGGCCCCGGTGAAGGCCGCCGGTACTACGAAGAGCGGTGCCAAGCCGGCCGCCGGCGGCGAAGGGACGCCGAGCGAAGACAAGCACGGCCCGATCCGCACGCAACCGATGTCGCGCACGCGAAAGGCGATCGTCGGCGCGATGACCGCTTCGCTCACGATCCCGGCGCTCACGAACTTCGACGACGCCGACATCACCGAACTCGATCGGATGCGCAAGGGAAGCTCCGAGGCCAAGGGGGCCGGCAAGCTCACGATGTTGCCGTTCGTGATGAAAGCCGTGGCGATGGCGCTCAAGGCGCACCCGAACTTGAACGCCTCGCTCGATCTGAAGAACGAGACGATCATCTACAAGGACTACGTCAACCTCGGCTGCGCAATCGACACCGAGCGCGGGCTCGTCGTGCCGGTGATCAAAGACGTCGATCAATTGTCGATCCCGGCGATCTCCGGTGCCGTCGCCGAAATCGCCGAGAAGGCGAAAGTGAACAAGCTCGGGCAGGCCGATGTCAGCGGTGCCACGTTCACGATCTCGAACCTCGGGGCCATCGGCGGCACCTATTCGACGCCGATCATCAGTCAGCCGGAAGTCGCGATTCTGCTCTTAGGGCGGTCGCGCTACATGCCGGTCGTGGTGAACGACAAGATCGAGATTCGCCTGATGATGCCGCTCAGCTTGTCGTACGACCATCGCCTGATCGACGGCGCCACCGCGGCTCGCTTCCTCAACGAAGTGAAGAATTATCTGCAAGTGCCCGGGCGCTTGTTGCTCGCCTCGTAGAGTTCCAACAACTAGAGCGTTGCGAAGACGTTTCGCTGCCACGCTTGCGGGTTCGCGAAACCGCAAGCGTGGCGTTGCACCGAGCTTGTCGCCGGGCTTAAAAGTCGTACCAAATTCCTAGGCCGACTTTGTTCTCGTTCACGTTGTAGAACTCGAACTGGTTGCTTTTGCCGTTGTAGTATTGCAGCCCCACTCGAAGGAGTTTCCCTTCGTTCCACGGGCGCCATTGCCAACCGGCCTGCACGACTAAGTTGCCGCTGTAGTTCTGCTCTTGGCGAATGTAGCCGTTGATCGCCGCGAACGGCGAGCCGCGCTTCGACGGGGCCAACGGGCTGTAATCGGCCCCGAATTGAAACTCCCACGGCTTCGCCACGTCGGCGTTGAAGGCCCAACCGGCCTCCGCATACAGCCGTAAGTCGTCGGTAATGTAGTACGACTGGCCGAGTACGAATTCATCGCGAACGTAGTTGATGCGTTGAAACGTCGGATGCGAGACCATGTATTCGTCGCCGGCATGAGCGCTGATGTGGTAGAAGGCCGCTTTCGTCGCCCAGCGACCGATGCCGTAGGTGATCGGCAGGCCGGCTCGGAAGTCGACCGATTGGAGATCCTCGTTGTTTTCGAGATCGAGCCTTGGCTGCGCGGAACCTTCGACGTCGACCTCGAAACCTTCCGGCCGAATCGGGTTCGTCGACCCGTAGCGAAACAGGCCGACCCGCCCGCCGAGCGTGATGTCCCACATCCAACCGGCTCGCTTGTCGTGCTCGAACACGGTCGCCATGCGCGACTCTTTGACGCCGGCCAAATAAGACCGATAGATCAATCCTGCCGGCAGAAATTGCGGCGTCCAATCCAAGTAGGCGTTCGGATCGTAAGGGAAACGGGAATCGCCGAAATAGCCGTCGTGCGGCGCTTCGATGAAGACGTCGTCGTCGGTGCCGAGCGTGATCGGAGCGGGCGTCGTCGTCAGGATCGGAGGAGTCGCCGGAACCGTCTCCGAGATGAGCGGACGTCCTTTCGAAAACGGATCGACTTGCGGCGGCTGCACGCGCGACGAAGCCGCGGGTGCGAAGAGGCGCCGCGGAATCTCTCGCGCCGCGTCGAGGTTCTCGCGGACTGTGTTGGGAAGCCGCGCGTTCGTCGCTGCTCCTAAGCTGGAGCGAGGCACGATCGGTTCGACCTTAGTGTATGGAGCCGTAGTGGTTGGAACTGTAGCGGATGGAGTTGCAACGGCCGGAGGCGTAGCGATCGGCTTTGCGATGGCGACGGGGAGCGTTTTCGGCGGGGCCTTGAGCGTGGTGCCCGAGGCGCGAGATTGACCGAACGTCGTCGTTGTGCCGAGCGCGATGATGAGCATCGCCGCTGCAATAACCTGGAGAGCGACCTGTGCAAATCTCCACGCGCGATCGAGCCCGATCGAACGAGGAGAAGTCTGCGAAGGTGAGGAGAAGCCGCTCGGCATGTTTGCGCGGAAAACGACGGGAATCGGGTCTGTTTACGCCGCCGTTCGAAAAACGGCGGGCGTATGAGTAGCCGAAACGCTTGCTCCGCTGCAATGGCACATCCGCGGGGCGTGCCGGCAAGCGAGACGACGATGCCGCCGAAGCAGACGCTACCGCTGCCGGCTCGAACTATTTCGGCCGACCGCCGGCGTGCGTAACGAGTTCTTTTTGGATCCATCGCTCCAACTCGTCGAGGTCGACCGGTGGAAGCCGCGATAGATCCGGCCGGAGTTTCACTGCATCGCGAATGTAGACGTGTTGAATCTCCGCGGCCGGCTTCTCGGTGTTCCAGTGCAGCAATACGCGGATGCACTTGCGTAGCGAGCCGGGAACGTCGAGCTCGTGCGTGCAGAGCAAGGCGATGTCGAGCCAGCCGAGTTGGCGCGCGGCCAAAGCAGGGAACTCGGCATTCAGATCGACCGTAGTCGTGAAGATCGCGCTGGCGACATCGGGGGCTTCGATGCCGTTGATGCGGATCATCAATGCCAGCAGTTGCCGAGTCGCGGCGAGAATTTCCTCGCGATTATCGTTTTCGACCGTCGTCGCTCCGCGAACGCCTCGGCAAGCCATGAGAAAAATTCCAATGCGAAGGCCGCCCGGCAAATGGGCCGCCTCAAGAGAAACGGGAAACAAACTACTTCGTTTCGTTCCAGTATATCCGCCCGTTGTGGGTTTGCCGACCGACGACGATGATCTCTTGTTTGCCGTCGCCATCGAGATCGGCCACGGCGAGATCTTCGATCGCCGTCGTCCCCGGCTCGATGAGGGATCGGGTCCAAGCGATCGAGGACGACGGGGCCGCTTTCGCGTCCGCGGCTTTCGCCGAAGGATCGTAGATGCGCAGCCCGCGCCGCTTCTTCGGGTCTTTTTCATCGAGATCGTCGCGGACGCCGATGATCAACTCTTCATCAGCATCGGCATCGAGATTGGCGCACCAGACCGCATGTCCCCATTTCAGCTCTTCGTCGACGACGGTTCGCTGCCAGAGACCGGTCTTCGGATCGGCCGGCTCCGTATAGACGACCACTTGGTGGCCGTGCCATGGTTCGATCGTCGCGATGTAGCGGCTGCCGTCGGCAAGCCGGCCGGCTTTGATTTCGCTTGCGCCGCGGTTCGGACTCGTGGCTTGGTTGCCCGCGCCGATCAAGGTGCGGGTGAACTTTCCTTGCCCGTCGTTGGTGAGCAGGTTCACCCCTTCGAAGCTGGTGACGAGGATGTCGAGATCTTTGTCGCCGTCGAAATCGAGCGGCTGGAAGTTGTGGCAGACATGCATCTCATCGTTCAAGACGCGCATCGGCCAGCGATCGGCTTCGGGATTCTTCGGAACGGAGAAAGCGAGGATGCGCACGCCCGACTCTTGGAAGTTCGGCTTCGTAGAGTCACGTCCCATCAAAGGAACCACGATCAGCTCGCTCCGGCCGTCGCCGTCGAGATCGGCCCAACGCAATCGATGGGTCGTCGGTTCTTCGGAGATCGAGCGGACGATCCAGCGATCGTCCGTGCCGGAAGTCGGACGGGTCAGCCATTGAATCGTGCCGCCGCTTTTCGTATTCGACGGATTCCAGTCGGCACCGAGCGCGAACTCGGGCTTGCCGTCTCCATCGATGTCGTACGGGCCGAGGCAGACATTGTCTTTCTTCGTCTGATCTTGAATTAAGATATGCGGCTTCCACGACGGATTTTGATACCAGACGACGCGCGTCGTATCGACGACCACGATGTCGAGCTTCTTGTCGCCGTCGACGTCGACGATGTTCACCGCGTAGCCGACGGCGAGATCGGTCGCGAATTCCTGGCTGCGGAGCGCAAGCTCGCCGGCCGAAGCCGACCGCAACGCGACGCAGGTCGAAGCCAGAAGCAGCGCCGTTTTTAGAACAAGCCGAGAAGTCGTATGCATAGGTGAGACTACTTTTTACCGATGGCGTAGAGAGCGTCGTAGGTGCGCAGATAGAGGCGCCCGCCGGAGATGACCGGCGATGCGGAAACCGCTTCCCCGATATCGTTCTTAGCGAGCAATTCGAACTTAGGACCGGCTTTGACGACCGTCGTCATGCCGTCGCGAGCCGTAAGATAGATTTTGCCGTCGCCGTAGACCGGCGAAGCGCGATGGCGTTGCCGATGGATCTCTTTCGATTCCATATAGAGTTCTTTGCCGGTCTTCGCATCGAGGCAGATGAGAATGCCGTTTTCCCGGCAGAGATACACTAGGCCGTCGTGAACCAGCGGGCTCGGAACATCGGGCGTATTCTCTTCGCGCCGCCAAACATGGCCGACCTGCGTTTCCGTGATGTTGCCTTGAGCATCGACGCTGAGCCCGAGCACCGGCCCGTTCTTGGCCGATGGGACGACGACGAGCCCCTCGGCTGCGACCGGCGTGGCGACGAAGCGGAGCGTCATGTTGTACTTCGTGGTGCCGTTCAGGCCGCCGCAGCGAAAAATCTCTTTACCGTCTTTCAAGTCGTGCGCCGTCACGTAGTCGCAGCCGTGCGAAATGAGATACGCGTGTTTGTCGTCGCGATAAATAATCGGCGAAGCATAAGAATGCTCGCACTCCGCCTTCGCATCGCTCACGCGCTCGTGTTTCCAAACTTCATTGCCGGTCAAAGCGTCGAGTCCGAGGAGGAGGTAGTAGTTCGTGTGCAGCAATTGGATGTACAGCCGATCGCCGTCGATCACCGGCGACGACGTCATGCCGAAGGCGATATTGAACTTGCCGTACTTATCTTGCAGATTGAATTTCCAAATCGCATTGCCTTCGAAGTCGTAGCAGGCCAGTTCGCCGGTGCTGAGCATCGTCCAAACGTGCTTGCCGTCGGTCACGGGGGAAGGGCTGGCCGAGTTCCCTTCGTCGCCCCGAACCGGAGCGTCGCCGGTTCCTAGGGTTCGTTCCCAAAGGATCTTGCCGGCCGTGTCGGCGCAGATGAGCACCAAATCCTTCTCTTTGGCCGAGGTCAGAAAGATGCGGTTGTCCCAAACGACCGGGGTCGCGCCGGCTGGGCCCGGCAGGGGCAGCTTCCAAACGACCCCTTCCGTGGCGCTCCACTTCGTCGGCAGATCGGTCTCGTGGCTGACGCCGTCGAGCTTGGCCCCGCGCCACTGCGGCCAGTTCTCGGCTCGGGCGGTCGCCGCAGAAGCGGCGGCTAGGGCTAGAAATAAGGTCGAAAGACGGCGGGTTACGGAGCGCCGAGACTTCTGCAAAGACATAGAGAGATCCTTAGCTGGCAGGCTATGAGCAGATGCGCGAGAGGAGTGGCGCATCGGGGCGGGCGCAGGTCGTAAGTAGCTAATTTGATTGATCTTGTTGCAACCGTCAAGAAACGGCCGCCTGAATTATCGCGATACCATGATGTTGGAATAAGTCGACTGGGATGGATAGGTCGATGTCGTGGTTGACATGCATGCCCGCTCTGTTAATGTGACAGGGATAGGGTTCGATGCCGAGAGTTAACGGTTGTAACGCGTTGGGGAAGATCCTCAGGGCGAGTTGGATCATTGCGCGGTAAACTATTGCTGCGAATCAGGTTTTGTCTTTGCAAGCATGCCGTTTGAGTTCCTAACCCCAGGTGTCGAGTCGCCGGCAGATGCACTTCGTCGCCGACGACTCAATGCAGGGCGCAAGCCGATTGTGTCGGCGATTTGAGTCGACCCAAAGGATGAGACAAGGAGTGCCGATTACGGAATCGCGGTCGGCGCGCTCGTTTGCGCATTGCGGTAGGGAATGTAACGGTCGAATGCATTTCGCGCTGGAAGGTCGATAGAGTCGGCGATCGAAAACCAAGCGATCGGCCGGCGTCGGATCTCGGCGCGAAGTTTTTTCAGTACGCACTGTTGGGAAGGTTAGCAGATGGCCTATTCGCCAATGGAATCGGCTCCCGTTGGAATCGAAAACTTCGTAGACCTGCTCGAACGGCGCAAGGCCGAACGGGCGGCGCATACCCCTTTTCGATTCCTAGCCGACGGCGAAAACGAAGAAATCAATCTGACCTACGCCGAGCTCGACCGACAGGCTCGCGCCATCGCCGGGTGGCTACAGCGCACGCAGAATCCGGGCGATCGCGTTATCCTGATCTATCCCCCCGGGTTGGAATACATCACCTCGTTCTTCGGTTGCTTGTATGCCGGTGTGATCGCCGTGCCGGCCTATCTGCCGCGCATGAATCGTCTGACGTCGCGGTTGTTGTCGATCGTCGCCGATGCGAAGCCGACGCTCGTCCTTACGACGAAAAAGATTCTTTCCGACGTCACGAAGCGTTTGGCCGGCGTCCCGGAATTGCTGTCGCTGCAATGGATGGCCACGGACAACATCGAGCCGGGAATTGAAGATTCGTGGACCAAGCCGGACCTGACCGGCGACCATCTCGCGTTCTTGCAATACACATCGGGCTCGACTCAGGCTCCGAAGGGTGTGATGGTCACGCATCGGAACTTGCTTCACAATTCCGAGGCGATCAAGCAATTCTTCGGCAACGGCCCGCATTCCAGCGGCGTGATCTGGCTTCCGCCGTATCACGACATGGGCCTGATCGGCGGCATCATCCAGCCGATCTACGCCGATTCGACCGCGATCGTCATGACACCCGTAGCGTTCATTCAGCGGCCGATGCGCTGGCTGCAAGCGATCTCGAAGTATCGCGCCACGGTGAGCGGCGGACCGAATTTCGCTTTCGATCTGTGCGTCGATCGGATCTCGCCCGAGCAGCGCGCCACGCTCGACCTGAGTTGTTGGGAAGTCGCGTTCTGCGGAGCCGAGCCCGTACGGCATGAGACGCTCGAGCGCTTCACCGAAGCGTTCGCCCCGAGCGGCTTCCGGCGCGAGGCTTTTTATCCTTGCTACGGTCTCGCCGAGTCGACGTTGATGGTCACCGGGGGCCGGCCCGACCGTCCGCCGGTGAAGGTGAGTTTTCAGTCGGACGGATTGGAAAAGAACCGTGTCGTCCCGGTTGCGAATGAAGATCCCGATGCCCGCTGCTTGGTCGGCTGCGGTGCGGTGGCCGGTGGGCAATCGGTCTGGATCGTCGATCCGGAATCACTGCAACCGGCGGCTCCCGACGTGATCGGCGAGGTTTGGGTGCGCGGCCCGAGCGTGGCGGCCGGCTATTGGAAGATGCCGGAGCAAACGCGCGAGACGTTCGGCGCGTATCTGCCTAACGGCGAAGGCCCGTTCCTTAGGACCGGCGATCTCGGTTTCTTTTTCGACGGCGAGTTGTTCGTCACCGGTCGGATCAAAGACCTGATTATCATTCGCGGCGGCAATTACTATCCGCAAGACATCGAGCATTCGGTGCAAAAGGCGAACGCTACGCTCGCGCTCGGCGCGGGTGCGGCGTTCTCGATCGAACAAGACGAAACGGAAAAGCTCGTCATCGTGCATGAAATGAACGTGCGCCAATGCGAGAACCCCGACGCGATCTTCACCGCGATGCGCAACGCCGTGGCGGAAGACCACGAGCTGCAACTCGATTCGATCGTGCTGCTAAAGCCGGGGCAAATTCCTAAGACTTCGAGCGGCAAGATCCAGCGCCGCGCGACGAAGGCGCTGTACGTCGAAGGGATGCTTACGGGCGTCATGGCGGCTTATCGCTACGGTGCCGCCGCGAATGCCAAAGAAGACGAGGCCGACGAATACACTTCGCCCGATAAGCCGGCCAACGGCCAAGCCGCGGCGAAGCCGACGACGTCGAACGGCGAACAGGCCCATAAGAAAAACGGCGACCACGGCATCAACGGCGCCACGAAGAGCGAAGCTCCGGCAGTCGGCGAGCGCCCGGCCGCGCGCAGCGCGACGGCCCCCTCCGCGCGTGGAGGAGTGCAACCGGAATCGGAAGCGGAGCTCGACGAAGGCTTCTTCCGGCTCATTCTCGACGGCGAGTATCTTTCCGATAGCGCGGCGATGTGGGACCGTGCGGAAAACTTGCAGCAAGCGCAAGAGAACAAGCTCCGTCGGCTGGCGCAACTGGCGCGCGTCGAACGAGGCGATCGGGTCGTCGACATCGGTTGCGGCTGGGGAGGAATGGTTCGCTACGGCGTCGACAAGCTCGGCGTCGAACAGATCACCGGCCTGACCGTGAACCGCGCGCAATACGACTTCGCCTCGAAGCGCGCGAGCGACAAAGCGACGTTCCGCCTGAGCTCTTGGCGCGAGTTTCAACCGGAGCGCAAAGTCGATTCGATCTTGTGCATCGACGCCATCGAGCATTTCGTGCCGCTGGCCGTGCGGGCACAGGGGAAGCATCAGGAAGTCTATCGCCGCTTCTTCCAAAAGTGCTACGAAATCAGCAGCGAGAGCGCTTTTCTCGGCTTGCAGTCGGTCGTCGCGGTGAAGCGCGCCGACACGATCCAAACGCAAGCCGATATGGCGTTCATCGCCAAGATGTTTCCCGGTTCGTCGTTGCCGTTTCAAGACGATCTGCTCGACGCGGTGAAGGGGCTGTATGATGTCGCCGAATGGCGCTCGGCCGGCGCAGATTATCAGAAGACGCTCAATGCCTGGCTCATCAACCTGCGCAACAACAAAGACCTGATCTCGCGCAAGTACGGCCACGAAGTCTTCGATCGTTACCTGCGTTACTTCGAGTCGACGCTGCGCAGCGTGCAAAACGGCTACGTCGATCTGTTGCAATTGTCGTTGCAAAAAGTCTTGAATCCCGATGCCGCAGCGATCGTGTTCGCCGGCGATCTCGATAGCGAGCACGACGACACCGAAGTCTCGACGAATCGCGATCCGCTTTCTCGGCCAGGCGTGAAGCCGATTCGCCGCTCGGCCGAAGAGGTCGAGCGTTGGTTAGCCGAAGAGCTTTCCGCCAAGCTCAAGATCTTGCCGTCCGACTTCGACGTGCGCCAGCCCTTCACCAACTACGGGCTCGACTCCGTCCAAATGGTCGGGCTGATCGGCGACTTGGAAACTTATCTCGGCCGGTCGCTGCAGCCGACCTTGGCCTGGGACTATCCGACGACCGAGGCCTTGGCGAAGTTTCTGGCGACGGAATCCGGCGACGGAGCGCAAGAGGTCGAGTTCGAGCGCGTCGTCGAAGTCGAACCGATCGCGGTCGTCGGCATGGGGTGTCGCTTCCCGGGAGCCGACAATCTCGATGAGTATTGGAAGCTGATGACGGAAGGTCGCGAAGGGATCGTCGAGATCCCGGCCGATCGTTGGAACGTCGACGAGTTCTACGACTCAAACGTCGACGCGCCGGGCAAGATCGTCACGCGCTGGGGCGGTTTCGTCAGCAATATTTCGCAGTTCGATCCGCGGGCATTCGGCATCACGCCGCGCGAAGCATCGCGCATGGATCCGCAGCAGCGGCTCTTGCTCGAATGCACCTGGGAAGCCTTCGAGCACGCAGGCATGGCTCCCGATCGTGTCGCAGGGTCGAAGACCGGCGTGTTCGTCGGCATCGGCGGCACCGACTACATGCAGATGTATCGCGGCCTTGATAACTACTTGACGCACGTCGACGCCTACTGCGGCACCGGCAACGCTCTAAGCATCGCGGCGAACCGCGTGTCGTACGTGTTCGATCTGCATGGGCCGAGCCTCGCTGTCGACACGGCTTGTTCGTCGGCGCTCGTCGCGCTGCACTACGCAGTGCAGAGCCTGCGCAATCGCGACTGCGATATGGCCCTGGCGGCCGGCGTCAACGTGATTCTCTCGCCCGAGACGACCGTGGCCTTCTCGAAGGCGCGCATGCTCTCGCCGGATGGTCGTTGCAAGCCGTTCGATGCGAGCGCCAACGGCTATGTGCGCGGCGAAGGGTGCGGCGTCGTCGTGTTGAAGCGCTTGAGCGATGCCATCAACGACGGCGACAATATCCTCGGCGTCGTCCGTGCGACGGCGTGCAACCAAGACGGCCGGACCAGCGGCATGACCGCCCCGAACGGCCCGTCGCAAATGGAATGCATTCGCAAGGCGCTCGCGCAAGCGCGCGTGAAGCCGGAACAAGTCACCTATATCGAAGCGCACGGCACGGGCACCCCGCTCGGCGACCCGATCGAAGTCTCGGCCTTAAACGGCGTGCTCGGCGTGCGTCCGGCCGATGCGCTGCCGTGTCACATGGCATCGGTCAAAGGAAACATCGGGCACTTGGAAACGGCGTCGGGCGTCGCGAGCCTGATCAAAGTCGTGCTGATGTTGCAAAACGGCCAAATTCCGCCGCAACGCAACTTCCGCGAACTGAACCCGAACATCGCCGCCGCAACCTTCGGCCTCAAGATTCCGACGGAGTTGACGCCGTGGGACGTCGGCAAGCATCCGCGCATCGCCGGCATCAGCGGCTTCGGCTTCGGCGGCACGAACGCGCATGTGATCGTCGAAGGTTGGCCGAGCCGGCCGGTCGAGAAGGGCGCGCAGATGGAGCGGCCGCAGCAGCTTGCGGTCCTCTCGGCGCATAGCCCCGAAGCGTTGAAGGCTTTGGCCGCGCTCGATGCCGAGCACTTGGCGCAGCATCCGGAATTGCCGATCGCCGACGTTTGCCACACGCTCACGTTCGGTCGCTCGCACCTCGCGGAGCGGCTGGCGTTGCCGATCGATTCGACGGCGAAACTTGCCGAGCAACTTCGTCAGTTCGCCGAGACGGGCAAGCTCGCCGGCGCCTCGACCGGCGCAGCCATGGGAACCGCGCGGCGCGGCGTCCGCCCGAAGGTCGGCTACTTGTTCACCGGCCAAGGCTCGCAATACGCCGGCATGACGCGCGGGCTCTACGAAACGCAACCGGTCTTCCGTCGCGCGCTCGACGATTGCGATCAGATCCTTCGCCCGTTGCTGCAACGCTCGCTCACTTCCGTGCTCTACGGCGTCTCGGTCGATCCCTCGACGATCGATCAAACGGCTTACACGCAGCCGGCGTTGTTCTCGGTCGAATACGCCACGGCCCGCCTGTGGGAGTCGTGGGGCTTGCGGCCGGATGTGGTCATGGGGCATAGCGTCGGCGAGTTCCCCGCGGCGGTGATCGCCGGCGTGATGTCGCTCGAAGATGGTTTGAAACTGATCGCCGAGCGCGGCCGCCGCATACAAGAATTGCCGTCGCACGGCGCCATGGCGGCGATCATCACGACGGAAGATCGTGTCGTCGAGGCACTCGAAGGCTACGGCAAGCGGCTCTCGATCGCCGCGGTCAACTCGCCGGAGCAGATCGTCATCTCGGGCGATGAAGATGCCGTGCATGAAGTGATGACGCGATTCCAGTCCGACGGCGTGATGTGCCAACAGTTGACCGTGTCGCATGCGTTTCACTCGACGCACCTCGAGCCGATGCTCGACGGCTTCGAGCGTTTTGCGCAAGGGATCGTGTACCACGAACCGCAGATCGGCCTGATCTCAAACGTGACGGGCCGCGCGTTCCAGCCTGGCGAGAAGCCGAACGCGCGCTATTGGCGCGACCACGTTCGGGGCTGTGTCCGCTTCGCCGCCGGCGTGAAGGCGATGGCCGCGACCGGTTGCGAAATCTTCATCGAAGTCGGACCGGCACCGATTCTTACCGGCATGGGTCGCAAATGCCTGCCGGAGAATAAGGGGCTTTGGCTCCCGTCGTTGCGCAAGGGGCAAGACGATTGGAAGACGATTCTCGCGGCGCTCGCCGCCTTGCATGTGCGCGGCGTGGCGATCGATTGGCGCGGCTTCGACCGCGATTATCGTCGCTCGCGCGTCGTGCTGCCGACGTATCCGTTCCAGCGCAGTCGCTATTGGATCGAAATCGATAAAGACGCCGGCGACGAGCAGGCCGCGCCTGCGAAAACCGCCTCGCCGCTGGCGCTCGCTGCCGGCGATGCGAAGCAGCCGCTGTTAGGCAATCGCGTGCCGTCGGCATTGTCGATGACGCAGTTCCTTTCGGAACTGAGCATTCGCCGGCTGCCGTATTTCAAAGACCATGTGATTCAGGGTTCGATCGTGCTGCCGGGCGCGGCGTATCTCGAGCTTGGTCTCGAAGCGGCCGACGAACTGTTCGGCCCCGGCGCGCATGTCGCCGAGGACGTGAGCTTTCAGCAAGCGCTGTTCCTGTCCGACTCGAAGCCGCACGCGTTGCAAGTCGTCGTGTCGCCCGAGGTGGCCGGCCACGCTTCCTATCAGGTCTTCCAACTCGCGCCGGGCAACGACCCCAAGGCGGGTTGGGCGCTGCATGCCGGCGGCTCGTTGCGGCGTGCCTCGGCGAAAGACGAGGCACCGTTTGCTCCCGCGAAGCCGGTGCTCGAAATCGCGCCGACGCTGGAAGAGTATCTCGACCAGGCCGAGTGTTATCGCCGGTTGCGAGCCCGCAGTTTGGAATATGGGCCGACGTTCCAAGTGTTGAAGCAGGTCTGGCGCTCGCAGGGGGAAGTCGTCGCCGAGTTGCAGATTCCCGCGGGAATCGCCGCGGGCATCGATGCCTATCGGGTTCATCCGGCCTTGCTCGACGGTTGCTTCCATGCCGTCGCGGCGGCCGTGCCCGACGTTTGGGCTCCGGCCGGCAGCGGCGAAAGCTATCTGCCGATGGGTGCCGAAAGCATTCGCGTGTTCGGCAAGATGCAAGGCAAGCTCTACGCCTATGCAGTGATGCAGCCCGAGGATGAATCGCCGAATCATGAAAACCTGAAGGGCTCGTTCATCTTGCAGAACGAGCAAGGGGAACCGCTGCTCGAAGTCGTCGGGCTCAAGCTCCGCAAAGTCGGTCGCCGTGCCGACGAAAGCAATCGGGGCACCGAATGGCTGTATCAAACGAATTGGCTCGCCGCCGACTTGCCGATGTCGCCGGCCGAAGCGATCAAGAACATTCAAACGCGCGGCGGCGAATGGCTGATCTTGGCCGATGCGCAAGGCTTCGGCCGTAAGCTCGCCGACCGACTCGTGTTGCTCGGCCAAAAGCCGATCGTCGTCACGGCCGACGCGCTCGGCGCCGCGGGTCCGGATGCCGTGCGCAATCTACCGGCGGAAAAGTTTCCCGGCAACCGTCCGCAATGCCGCGGCATCATTCATCTCTGGAGCCTCGATTGTCGCGATGCCGACGATCTAGACTCCGCTGCCCTCACGGCCGCCGAAGCGCTCGCTTGCGAGAGCCTCGTCGACCTCGTGCAAGGGGCAGGCAAAGTCCATTGGGGCGAGCAGCCGAAGCTCTACGTGATCACACGCGGCGCACAACTGACGACCGGCGTGGGATCGCCGGCCGCGAAAGTCGGCGTGGCGCAGTCGATGGCTTGGGGCCTGGGACGCGTGCTCGCCGTCGAAGCTCCCGAGTTCGGGACGACTCTCTTCGACTTCGACGCCGCCGCTGAAGCTTCCGTCGATGATGCCGTGGCGCAGCTCTTGGCCGATATCGGCGCTCGTCAGGCCGAGCAGCAAGTCGCCTACCGCGACGGCCGTCGCTATGTGCCGCGCCTCGCGCGGGCCGATGCCGGGCTGTTGGCTTCCGGGGACGAAGAAACGAAGGGCGCAGCGTTGACGGTGCCGCGCGGCGAGCCGTTCCGCTTGGAGTTCTCGGCTCCCGGCAGCTTGGATCGCTTGCGCTTGCGAACCTTCGCGCGCTCGTCACCAGGGCCCGACGAAGTCGAGATCGAGGTCGGCGCGACCGGCTTGAACTTCAGCGATGTGTTGAAGGTGATGGGGCTCTATCCCGGCCTCAGCGGCGGTGTCGTGCCGATGGGGATCGAGTGCGGTGGGCGCATCGCGGCGGTCGGCGCGAACGTCACGGCGTGGAAAGTCGGCGATCCGGTCGTCGGCATTGCGCCGTTCTGCTTCGCCTCGCATGCCACGACGAGCGCGCTCGCCGTCGCAAAGAAGCCGGAATATCTGACCGACGAAGAAGCGGCGACCATTCCGATCGCCTTCCTCACCGCCTACTACGGCCTCGTCGAACTCGCCGACATTCAACCGGGCGAACGGGTGTTGATTCACGCCGGAGCCGGCGGTGTCGGCCTCGCGGCGGTGCAGGTTTGTCAGCGTTACGGTGCCGAGATCTTCGCCACCGCCGGGAGCGACGCGAAGCGCGACTTCCTCCGCTCGCTCGGCGTGAAGCATGTGTTCGACTCGCGCAGCTTGGAGTTCGGCGAGCAGATCATGGCCGTGACGAACGGCGAAGGAATCGACGTCGTACTGAATTCGCTCCCGGGCGAAGCGATTCCGACGAGCTTCGGCGTGTTGCGCGCCTACGGAAGGTTCTTGGAAATCGGCAAGACCGATATCTACATGAACCGCTCGCTCGGCATGTATCCGTTCCACAACAACCTTTCGTTCCACGCGATCGATCTCGATCGGATGTTGCGCCAAAAGCCGCAGCTCGTGCATCAGATGTTCGTCGCCTTGATGGACGACTTCGCCGAGCGCCGCTACCGCCCGCTGCCGAAGACCGTCTTCCCGATCGCCGAGGTCGTCGGCTCGTACCGCTACATGCAGCAGCGGAAGAACACGGGCAAGGTGATCGTTTCGGTAGCCGACAAATCGGCCGATGCCGTGGCAACGTCGAACCGGAAGCAACTGATTCGAGGCGACGGCTCGTATCTCATCTCCGGCGGGCTCGGCGCGCTCGGCCTGGAGCTCGCGAAGTGGCTGGCCCGATCCGGCGCGAAGAGTTTGCTCTTGATGGGCCGCAGCGATCCGAAAGGTCCGGCCGTCGAAGTGCTCCGCGAACTGGCCGAGCAAGGGGTCGACGTGCGGCTCTTAAAGGCCGACGTCGCCGACGAGGCCCGACTTTCGCAAACGCTCGCCGAGACGCTTCCGCAGGTGCCGCCGGTGCGCGGCGTGTTTCATGCCGCCGGCGTGCTCGACGACGCCGCCGTGCTGCAACTCGACCATGCGAAGCTGCATAAAGTGCTCGCGCCGAAGGTGCAAGGGGCGTGGAATCTCCATCGCGCGACGCTCCAGCAGCCGCTCGAACATTTCGTGTTGTTCTCGTCGATCGCCAGCTTGCTCGGCTCGCCGGGCCAAGCCAACTACGCGGCCGGCAACGCGTTTCTCGATGGCCTGGCGCAGTACCGCGGCACACGGAAGCTTCCCGTGCTGTCGATCAATTGGGGCCCTTGGGCCGAAAGCGGCATGGCCGCGCGCAACGCCGACGAAGCGCGCCTAACGGCGATGGGGATGGGCCTGCTCCCGCCGCAGCCGGCGATGCGCGTCTTGGAAAAGTTGCTGGAGTCGCCGGCGACGAACGTCGGCGTGTTCGAGGTCGACTGGACGAAGCTCGGGGCGACGTACGTCGGCAAAGTGCCGACTTTCTTGCTCGATCTCGTCGGCCAAATCAAGAAAGCGAACCGCCAAGAGAACAAGCTCCGCGCCGAGATCATGGCCGCTCCGCGCGAAGCGCGGCACGGGCTGCTCCAGACCTACTTCCGCGCTCAACTAGCGCGCGTGATGGAGTTCGATCCGGAAAAGATCGATGTCGAGCAGCCGCTCAATTCGCTCGGCCTCGACTCGTTGATGGTCATCGAATTGAAGAACGTGATCGAATCGAGCCTGGAAATCACGTTGCCGATGTCGCGGTTCCTCGAAGGGCCGAGCCTGGCGCAATTGGCCGGTTACGCGCTCGAATCGCTCGACGAACTCGCCGCCGACACGGACGAAGCCGCGACCACGGCGCTCTCGGAAAGTGCTGCGCCTGCGCAAGTCGAAGTCGGTGCATCCGCTTCGGCCGCAATGCCGGTAGATGAGCATCGGCCTGCCGCCCGAGCGGATGCGGCAAGCGTTTCCGCTTCGCAGTCGGCTGCTTCGCCGGCCATGCGCGAGACCCAAGTCGTGCGCGAATATCCGTTGTCGTACGGCCAGCGAGCCATGTGGTTCGTGCATCAGATCGATCCGGAAAGCTCGGCCTATAACGTCTCCGATTCGGTGCGGTTCCGCGGGAAGCTCGATCACGATTCGCTCCGGCAAGCGCTGCAGCGCTTGCACGATCGCCATTCGCAATTGCGCGTGACGTTCCACATGGTCGACGGCAACGCAGTGCAGCGGATCCATACCGGCGGGGCCGTCGCGCTCGACGTCGTCGATGCCGCTTCGCTCACCGAAGCCCAGTGGCGCAGTCGCCTCTACGACGAAGTCCACAAGCCGTTCGATTTGGAAACCGGCCCGGTGTTCCGAGTCGTGTTGTTCCGGCTCTCGGCCGAAGAGCACATCCTGACGTTCATGCTGCACCATATCGTTTCCGATATGTGGTCGCTCTTGGTTTGCGTCGGCGAGTTCACGGCGTTCTACAAGGCCGAGGTCGAGAAGTCCGTTGCGCCGCTCCCCGAGCTCAAGACCGACTATGCCGACTTCGTTCGTTGGCAGGCCGATCAGGTGACGGGCAAGTCCGGCGATCGACTCTGGAACTATTGGAAGAACGAGCTTGCCGGCTCGCTCCCGTCGTTGGATCTGCCGACCGACCGTCCTCGTCCGCCGGTGCAAACCTATCGCGGCGATCTCGAATACATCACGATCGGCGCGGAAACGGTCGGCCGCTTGCGAGAGCTGAACAAGCAACAGCGCACGACAATGTTCGTGACGCTGATGGCTGCCTACCAGGTCTGGTTGCATCGGCATACGCGCCAGGAAGATCTCCTCGTCGGCACGGCGACTGCGGGCCGCAACCGTCCGGAGTTCTCGACCGTCGTCGGCGACTTCATCAATCCCGTCGTCATTCGCGGCGACCTCTCGGGCAATCCGTCGTTCAACGAATTCCTCGGCAAGATTCGCAAGAAGACGCTCGGCGCATTCGATCATCAAGACTTTCCGCTGCCGCTGTTGGTCGAGAAGTTGCAGCCGGTTCGCGATCCGAGCCGCACGCCGATCTACCAGACGATGCTCATCCTCCAGCGCGCCCAATCGTCCGGCGATCGCGGCTTGCAGTCGTTCATGACGGGCCAGGGCGACGGCAGCATGTCGTTCAGCGGCATCTCCGTCGAAGCGCTGGAAGTCGATTTGCACGATGCGCAGTTCGACCTCATGGTCACGGCCGTCGAAGCCGGCGACACTATCAACTGCCAGTTCCAATACAATACCGACCTGTTCGATCGGGAAACTGTGCGCCGCATGGTCGCCCGCTTCGCGGTGCTGCTCGATGCGATCGCCGCCGACCCGAACACGCCGATCGCGCGCTTAAGCGTGCTGGACGACGCCGAGCGCCGGCAAGTCGCCTACGATTGGAACGCGACCGCTTCCGACTACCCGCGCCAGGCGACCGTCGCCCGCCTCTTCACCGAGCAAGCCGCGCGGACGCCCGATGCCGTCGCCGTCGTCGGCGAGCATGCAAGCGTCACGTATGCCGAGCTGAATCGGGCCGCCAATAAAATCGCCCATCATTTGCAAGCCTTAGGCGTCGGGCCCGAGTCGTTGGTCGCGGTCAGCACGGAGCGCACTCCGCGGATGCTCGCGGCGCTGCTCGGAGTCTGGAAGGCCGGCGGGGCGTATGTGCCGCTCGATCCGAGTTTCCCGGCGCAGCGCTTGGCCTACATGTTGGAAAGTTCGCAAGCCGAGGTCTTAGTTACGGAGCGCAACGTTCGCGATTTGCTCCCGGCCTACGACGGTAAGCTCGTCTTGCTCGACGACCACGCCGCCGAAATCGAGGCCCGCAGCGATGCCGATCCCGCGACCACGGCCGATGCCGAGAACCTGGCTTACGTGCTCTACACGTCCGGTTCGACGGGATTGCCTAAGGGAGTCGAGATCCCGCAACGAGCGGTCGTCAATTTCCTGACGTCGATGGCGAAGCAGCCCGGCCTCCGGTCGAGCGATGCCGTGCTCGCGATCACGACATTGTCGTTCGATATCTCGGTGCTCGAGTTGTATCTGCCGCTCATCGTCGGGGCGAAGGTCGTGTTGGCGACGCGCTCGCAAGCGGCCGATGGCTTATGGCTGGCCGAGAACATCGCCCGCCGCGAAGTGACGGTCGTGCAAGCGACACCCGCGACCTATCGCTTGCTCGCCGCGGCGGGTTGGCAAGGGGGCGCGAATTTGAAGTTGCTGTGCGGCGGCGAAGCGCTGCCGCGCGATCTCGCCGCATGGCTCTTGGAGCGTTCGGCCGAATTGTGGAACGTCTATGGCCCGACGGAAACGACCGTCTGGTCGACCGTCGAACGGCTCACTTCGCTCGACGGAACCATCTCAATCGGCCGGCCGATCGACAACACGCAGATTTACATTCTCGACGAGCTCTCGGAACTGGTTCCTCCCGGCACTCCCGGCGAACTTTGGATCGGCGGCGACGGCGTCGCCCGCGGCTACCGCAATCGCGACGACCTGACGACCGAACGATTCGTGCGCGACGTGTTCCGCGAAGAGATCGGCGCCAAGATCTATCGCACCGGCGATGTCGCGCGGCATCTCCCCGACGGGCGGCTCGAATGCCTCGGCCGTGTCGATCATCAAATCAAGATCCGCGGCTTCCGGATCGAGCTCGGTGAAATCGAAACGGCGCTCGCCGCTCATCCGGCGGTTCGCGTTTGCGTCGTCCACACTTATCAGCGCGGCGACGACGTGCAGTTGGTCGCGTACGTGGCGCCGCAAGGGGAGCAACCGACGGTCGCCGACTTGCAGGCCGCGCTGCGAGCCAAGTTGCCGGAGTATATGGTGCCGGCCGCGTTCGTGTTCCTCGCCGAGTTCCCGCGCACGCCGAACGGCAAGATCGACCGGAAGGCGCTCCCTGCGCCGGATGCCGCGGCCGGGCGCTCGACCGATTACGTCGCCCCGCGCAACGATTTGGAACGTGAAATCGTCGACGTGTGGCAGCAGGTTTTGAAGAGTGAGCGGATCGGCGTTCGAGATAATTTCTTCGAGGTCGGCGGTCATTCGCTGCTGGCCGCGCAGCTGGTGTGGAATCTCAGAAGCCGGTACTCGATCGATGTGCCGCTCCGAAAATTGTTCGAGAACCCGACGGTCGCCGGCATCGCCCGCTTGATCGATCCATCGTTGGAGACGTCGGCAGACGCAGCGAACGTTGCCCACGCCGAGCCGAAGATCGACTTCGAGGCCGAAGCCCGCCTCGCGCCGGAGATCATGCCGCCGACCGGCAGCCGCGCCGACCTTACGAAAACCGGCCGGATCTTCTTAACCGGCGGTTCCGGCTTCCTCGGCTCGAGCTTGCTCGCGGAGTTGCTCCAGCGCGACGGCGTCACGATCTACTGCCTCGTGCGCGCGGCGAATTCCACCGATGCGGCCGCGAAGCTCGCGAAGAACTTCGCGCGCTACGGCCATGCCCACCCGCAGTTTGCCGAACGAGTGATCCCGATCCTCGGCGACTTGGAGCGGCCGTTGTTCGGGATGACGCGTGAGGTGTTCGACGCCTTAGCCGCCGAGGTCGATGTCGTGCTGCACAACGGCGCGTCGGTGAACCTTGTTTATCCGTATGAGATGCTGAAGTCGGTCAACGTCGGTGGCACGCAAGAAGCCTTGCGGTTCGCGTGTGCGGTTCGCCCGAAGCCGTTTCATTTCGTCTCGACGTTCTCCGTCTACCATTCGACGGAATTGCTCCGCGCGACGGAAGTCTTCGAGTCGGATCCGTTGCCGACTTGCGAATCGCTCCACGGCGGCTATCACCGGACGAAATGGGTCGGCGAGCGGATGGTGGAAGAAGCCCGACGTCGCGGTTTGCCCGTCGCCATCTATCGCCCGGGCCGAATCACCGGCGACAGCCGAACCGGCAGCGCCAATCGAGACGACTTCCTGCATGTGATGATCGACGGTTGCCTCCGACTCGGCGTTGCGCCCCGTTTCGAAGACGTCGTCGATATGACGCCGATCGATTACGTGAGCCGCGCGATCGCGACGCTCGTCGGCAAGCCGGAATCGCTCGGCAAAGCGTTCCATTTGGTCAACGCCCAGTCGCCGACGATGGATCGGCTGGTCGAGTTCCTGCAATCGCAAGGGATCGAAGTCGGTGCGATCGACTTCCTCGAGTGGTACAAACGGGTCGTCGAAGCGGCGAAAGCGACGAATGCGCGCGAGCTCGAAGCGCTCAAGGAGATGTTCGCCGCTCATCACGGCGGAGAATTGACCGCCGAAGATGTGAAGTTCACGACGATGCAACCCCGCTTCGACGCCAAGAACGTCGAGACGTTGCTGGCCGGGACCGGCATCACTTGCCCGCCGGTCGACGACCGGTTGCTCAACACGTATCTCGGTTTCTCGATCGCCGAGAAAGCCGCCGAATTCGAGCGGATGTTGACGCCGACGACCGAGCCCGCGCCTGCCGAAGTTGCGCCTGCGGAAGTCGTCGCGGCTCCGGCCGCGGCAACGCAGCATGTCGTGCCGTTTGCGTCGCGCAAGTTGCCGGCGCTCAACGCTCGGGCCGCGAAATCGTTTAACGCGCTGCTCGACGCGGTCGACGAGTTGCGCTTAGACGTGCATGGTCAAAACGGCGCCGTCATCATCGATTGCGGCATCGCCGTCGATGGCGGACTCGAAGCCGGCCGGCTGTTGGCGGAAATCTGCCTCGCGAATCTCGGGCGGGTGACGATCGGCCCGGCCGTGGAATCGGTCGGCCCTTGGCCGCTCGTTTCCGTCGCGACCGATCATCCGTTGGCGGCTTGTCTCGCCTCGCAATATGCGGGCTGGAAGCTGGCGCACGGAAAGTATTTCGCAATGGGCTCCGGCCCGATGCGCGCCGTCGCGGCTAAGGAGCCGTTGTTCGTTCATCTCGGTTGTCGCGAGCGGAGCGAGGTCGTCGTCGGGGTGTTGGAAACGCGGAAGTTGCCGCCGGCTGAAATCATCGCCGAGATCGCCGCGAGTTGCTCCGTGCCGACTTCGGCCGTGCGGTTGTTGGTCGCACCGACCGCTTCGTTGGCCGGTGGGTTGCAGATCGTGGCGCGGTCGGTGGAAACGGCCTTACACAAACTGCATGAGACGGGCTTCGATATGAGCCGGATCGTGTCGGCGTTCGGCACGGCGCCGCTGCCGCCGGTTGCGAAGAACGATCTGGCCGCGATCGGTCGCACGAACGACGCCATTCTCTACGGCGGCGACGTCACGCTTTGGGTTCGGGGGGACGACGCGAGCCTCGAAGCGATCGGCCCGCGGATTCCGAGCAGCGCCTCGGCCGACTACGGTGCGCCGTTCGCTTCGATCTTTGAACGCTACGGCTACGACTTCTACAAGATCGATCCGTTGTTGTTCAGCCCGGCCGTCGTAACGCTGGTGAACCTCGACACGGGCCGTTCGTTCCGGTACGGTGGCGTGAACCGAGAGATCTTGCAACAATCGTTCGGTTCATGACGCGCGGTTCATGATTCCAGCCGCGCACGGAAGCCCTCGGATCGACAGGCGCGCATGCGAACGGCAGTACTCGGATCGCCGGATAGTTGGTACTTGCGCGATCTTCAGCGCGCGGCGGCCGCGACGGGCGACGAGCTCACGGCGGTCCCTTTCGACGGCTTGAGCGCGAGCCTCGGCCAAGGAGAATGCGACGGCGAAACGATCTCCGCCGGCGGGTTCGACTTGCGCACGTTCGACGCGGTGCTCGTACGCACGATGGCGCCCGGTTCGTTGGAGCAGGTCGTGTTTCGGATGGACGCGCTGGCCCGACTCGAAGCGCTTGGGGTCGCCGTGGTGAACCCTCCGAAAGCGGTCGAAGCCGCGGTCGACAAGTATCTGACTTCGGCCCGACTGCAAGCCGCCGGGCTCACGACGCCGCGGACCATCGTTTGCCAATCCGCAGCCGAAGCGCTGCTCGCTTTCGAGGCGCTCGGGCGCGACGTCGTCGTGAAGCCGATCTTCGGCTCCGAAGGGCGAGGCATCGCCCGACTGCAAGACGAAGCGATGGCCGAGCGGGCTTTCCGACTGCTGGAAGGTCTGAATTCGGTCATCTATCTGCAGGAGTTCATCCATCACGACGGATTCGACCTGCGGCTGTTCGTCGTCGGGGGGCGCGTGCTCGGGATGCGGCGGCGCAACCCTCACGACTGGCGCACTAACTGCTCGCGCGGTGCCGTGGCGGAGCCGCTGGAACTGACGGACGAACTGGTGGAACAAGCTCGGCGCGCGGCCGAGGCGGTTGGGGCATCGCTCGCCGGCGTCGATCTGTTGCCGCTGCGCGATGGCCGGCTGGCGGCGATCGAAGTCAACGCCGTGCCGGGTTGGAAGGCGCTGGCGCAAGCGCTCGACGTCGATGTCGCCCGGTTAGTGCTGGAGCATGTACGCGAGCAAGTTGGCGTGCGCCGCGCCGCAGTCGGGTGTCGGGCATGAGTTCTCTGCCCCCGTTGAACACCGAATCGTCGAACGTGGCACGTCGGCTAGCGCAGTATGCGAGCGAGATGGTAGACGTGCCGGCCGTCGTGATGACGCGGCGCAAGCTGATCCCCTTCGGTAAGCGGCGCTATGCCGTAGCGACTTTCGCCGAGTTGGAAACCGATAGCGATCGGATTGCGCGCGGGTTGCGTGAGTACGGCGTCGTGCGTGGGACGCGACTTGCGCTGTTGGTGAAGCCGAGCATCGAGTTCGTGACGCTGGTCTTTGCATTATTGAAAGTCGGCGCGACGAGCATCTTGATCGATCCCGGCATGGGACGCAAAAATCTTTTGAAGTGCTTAGCCGACGCCGAGCCGGAGGGCTTCGTCGCGATTCCGGCGGCGCAGGCCGTACGGAGTTTCTTTCGTGAGCGCTTTCCTCGCGCGCAGTGGAATGTGACCGTCGGGCGAAAGTTGTATTGGGACGGCATCACGCTCGATGCCGTGCGGGCGCTGGGTGAGAAGGCCGCGACGAGCGACGACGCGTGCGCGGCGATGCGTGCGCAAGATCCGGCGGCGATCATCTTCACCACCGGCAGCACCGGCCCGCCGAAAGGTGTGTTGTATTCGCACGGCAACTTCGATCGTCAGGTCGAAGAAATTCGGGACGGCTACGGGATCCGCGCCGGCGAAGTAAACGTCGCGTGCTTTCCGCTGTTCGGCTTGTTCAATGCCGCGATGGGTGTGACGACCGTCGTTCCGCGCATGGATGCTTCACGCCCCGCGAAGGTGAACCCGAAGAACATCATCAACGCGGTGAACGATTGGCGCGCGACGCAATCGTTTGCCTCGCCGGCCGTGTGGGACAAGGTCGGCCGATATTGCACGACGCGCGGGATTCGTTTGCCGACCTTGCGCGAAGCCTACAGCGCGGGCGCTCCGGTACCGCCGAAAGTGATCGAACGAATGACCGCCTGCTTGGCCGATGGAGGTCGGCTTCACACTCCTTACGGCGCTACCGAAGCGTTGCCGGTATCGACGATCGCCTCGCCCGAGATTCTCGGTGAAACGGCGAAAGCCTGGGCTGCGGGACGCGGAACCTGCGTCGGCCGCGCGTTTCCCGGCATCGAGCGACGCGTGATCCGCATCGTCGACGGGCCGATCGCCGATATCGCACAGACCGAGCGATTGCCGGTCGGAGAGATCGGCGAATTGATCGTGCGCGGAGCGGTCGTGACGGCGAGCTATGCGACACGAACGGAAGCCAACGCGCAAGCGAAAATCACGGACGGTGAGACGTTTTGGCATCGGATGGGAGACACCGGTTATCTCGACGCGCAAGATCGGTTTTGGTTTTGCGGGCGCGTCGCGCATCGAGTGCGCATGGCGACCGGCACTCGCTATACCGATCCGTGCGAAGGAGTGTTCAATCAGCATTCGAGTGTGTTGCGGTCGGCGCTCGTCGGCGTCGGGCCGATCGGCGAGGAGCGGCCGGTGATCGTGTGCGAATTGGTGAAAGGACGGACCGTGCGCACCTCGCGTTTGGAAGCGGAATTGCGCGAGATGGCCCGTAAGAATCCGATCACGTTCGGCATCGTGAACTTTCTGTTTCATCCGGCGCTACCAGTCGATATTCGTCACAACTCGAAAATCTTTCGCGAGAAGTTGGCTGTGTGGGCCGCGGAAAAGTTGGGCGTGCCGCCGAGGGCCGAGCCATGAAGGTGCTCGTTACCGGCGCGACCGGATTCTTAGGAGAGTACATCGTCGAGCAACTTCGGGCTCGCGGCGACGACGTGCGCGGATTTTGTCGCACGCCCTCCGCTGCGCTGGCGAAGCTCGGCGTCGAGACGGCGCTCGGCGACATCACCGATCGCGCAGCCGTGATCGCGGCGTGTCGCGGAATGGACGCCGTCGTCCATACGGCGGCGATCGCCGGCATTTGGGGACCGTGGCAAGATTTCTATGCGACGAACACGCTCGGCACTCGCTACGTCGTCGAAGGGTGTCGCGAGAATTCCGTTCCGCGATTGGTTTATACAAGCAGCCCGAGCGTGACGTTCGACGGCTCGCCGCAGCGCGGCGTCGATGAATCGGTTCCGTATCCGAAGCGCTGGCTCGCCCACTATCCGCACACGAAAGCGCTGGCCGAGCAAGAGGTGCTCGCGGCGCATCGGCCGGGCACGTTGCATACCTGCGCGCTCAGGCCGCATCTGATCTGGGGCCCACGCGATCGACACCTGATCCCGCGGCTGCTGGATCGGGCTCGGCGCGGGAAGCTCAAGCGAGTCGGCGATGGAATGAACCTGGTCGACGTGATCTATGTGGAGAACGCCGCCGCGGCTCACCTGCTCGCGCTCGATCGGCTGTCCAAGCCGGGGCCGGTCGGAGGGCGGGCTTATTTCCTTTCGCAAGGGGAACCGGTCAACTGTTGGGGCTGGATCAACGACGTGCTTAAGCTGGCGGGTTTGCCGCACGTGAGGAAGTTGGTCCCGTTTCGTGCGGCGTATGCCGTCGGCGGGGCGATGGAATTCGCGTTCCGAGTGCTCGGTAAAACTCGCGAGGAACCGCTGATGACGCGCTTCCTCGCCTGCCAATTGGCGATGGATCACTACTTCAGCCTTAAAAATGCCGAAGCGGACCTTTCCTATCACCCCCAAGTTTCCTTGCATCAGGGAATGTTGCGACTGCGGGCTTGGATCCATAAATGACGCATACTACACGGAGAATGCCTCGTTCGGCGGCCTCCTTGTCAATCCGGCGACAAGTCGTTAATCTTTCCGGTCTAACACTTTAGGCAAGGATTCAGAGTATGTCCCCGGGCCGTCCCGACAATCAACGGATTGTGATTACCGGGATCGGGCTGACCTCGCCGAACGGCAACAACTTGGCCGAGTTTCGCACCAGCCTGCTCGCCGGGCGGAGCGGAGTGACCGCGTACGATATCCGCTATGTCGGCCCGACCTTGGCCGGTATTTGCAATTTCGAAGAAACGCGGCACCAATCGAAGAAAGACCGCAAGCGCGGGACGCGCGCCGGGAGCGTCGGCATCTATTGCACGCGCGAAGCGGTGCTCGACTCCGGGCTCGACTTCGCAAACCTCGATAAGTCGATGATCGGCGTCTATGTCGGTATCACGGAGCACGGCAACGTCGAGACCGAGAACGAAGTCTATGCCTTGAAGCAGTACGATTACGACGTGAAATTCTGGTCGCACCATCACAATCCGCGGACCGTGGCGAACAACCCGGCCGGCGAGATCACGATCAACATGGGGATCACCGGCCCGCACTACACGATCGGCGCAGCTTGCGCCGCCGGGAATGCGGGGCTGATCCAAGGGGCCCAGATGCTCCGCCTCGGCGAAGTCGATGTCGCTTTGGCCGGCGGCGTTTCGGAAAGCACGCATACGTTCGGCATCTTCGCCAGCTTCAAAAGCCAAGGGGCTCTGGCTTCCCACGCCGACCCGACCAAAGCCTCGCGCCCGTTCGACAAGGCCCGCAACGGGATCGTCGTCGCCGAAGGGGGCTGCATGTACGTGCTCGAACGCTACGGCGACGCCCAGCGACGCGGAGCGAAGATCTACGGCGAACTCGTCGGCTATGCGATGAACAGCGATGCCGGCGACTTCGTGCTGCCGAGCCCGGAGCGGCAAGCGGAGTGTGTCGAGAAGGCGCTGCGCATCGCGGGCTTGGAAGCCGAGCAGATCGACATCGTCAGCACGCACGCGACGGGAACCTCGGGAGGCGACGTGCAAGAAGCGATCGCGCTCCGAAAGGTGTTTAAGAACAATCCTCGAACAAGGTTCAACAACGCCAAGAGCTTCATCGGCCACGCGATGGGAGCGGCCGGAGCGCTCGAGCTGGCCGGCAACTTGCCCAGCTTTCAAGACCGAGCCGTGCATGCCACGATCAATCTCGACGAGGTCGATCCCGATTGCGAACTTGCCGGTTTGGTGAAAAATCAGCCGCATGAAGGTGTCCAAGTCGACTATATCCTCAATAATTCGTTCGGTATGTTGGGTATCAATTCGGCCGTGATCATCAAACGCATTTAGACTCGCGCGATGCGGGAAACACTCACCCGTTTCACGTACCGCAGAGACGCATTTTCGCAGACTTTTGAAATCCTCCGCTAAAATTTAAAATACAGACGACTCCGCTTTCGAAGCTTCTAGGAATCCGACGAATGACCAAAGACGATATCAAGGAAACGATCCTCGACATTCTTTCCGATATTGCGCCGGACGACGACCTTTCCAATCTCAAGGACGACGTTGCCTTCCGCGAGCAGATGCAACTCGACAGCATGGACTTCCTCGACATCGTGATGGAATTGCGGAAGCGTTACCGCGTGCAAGTGCCGGAAGAAGACTACTTGCACCTGAAGAGCATGGACAGCACGGTCGAATATCTCGAGCCTCGGATGCGCGACCTGCAAAAGGTCTGACGCTTCTCGGCGCCGGATCGGGCCAGCTATGTACGACGCAATCATCATCGGCGCCGGAATGTCCGGGCTCGCAGCGGGGATCAGGCTCGCCCACTATGAGAAGCGGGTCTGCATCCTCGAGCGTCATACGACGATCGGCGGGTTGAACTCGTTCTACCGGCTGCGCGGACGCAACTACGACGTCGGTCTGCACGCCGTAACGAACTACACGGCGAAGGGCTCGAAAAAAGGTCCGCTCGCGCGCTTGCTGCGGCAACTGCGTTTCTCGTGGGACGATTTCGCTTTGAAGCAGCAAGTCGGTTCGGCGATCGCGTTCCCTTCGGCCAAGCTGGACTTCACGAACGACATCGATGTCTTGCGCGCCGAGGTCGCTCGCGCATTTCCGCGCGAGATCGACAACTTCGAGCGCTTGATCGGGGCGATTCCCGAGTTCGATGCGCTGGCGCTGGAGACGGCCGACGCTTCGGCCCGCGAGTTCGTCGGCGGGATCATTCGCGATCCGCTCTTGGTGGACATGCTGTTTTGCCCGCTGATGTATTACGGCAGCGCGCGGGAAAACGACATGGACCTCGCGCAATTCTTCATCATGTTTCGCAGCATTTTTCTCGAAGGCTTCGCGCGCCCCGCCGAAGGAATTCGCCCGATCTTGAAGCAGTTGGTCAGACGCTACAAGGAGCTCGGCGGCGAGCTCAAGCTGCGGGCCGGAGTGCGGCGGATCGTACACGACGGCGGTTGCGCGATCGGCGTCGAGCTCGACGACGGGACGCAACTCGAAGCGCGGCAAGTGTTGTCGAGCGCGGGCTACGTCGAGACGATGCGGCTTTGCGAACGAGCCGAGCCGGAAGCGGAAAGCGAAGGTGGGCAGCTTTCGTTCATCGAAACGATGGCCGCTTTGGATCGCCCGCCGCGCGAGCTTGGCTGCGATAAGACGATCGTCTTCTTCAGCACGGAAGACCGTTTCCACTGGCACCGCCCGACGGAACTCGTCGACCTGCGAAGCGGCGTCTTGTGCGTGCCGGACAATTTTCAGTTCGAAGAGCCGAGCAGCGAGAACCTCGTGCGGATGACGGCGCTCGCCGATTTCGCCGGCTGGAACAGACTGTCTCGTGAGGATTATCTGCGAGAAAAAGAGCGTTGGTTCGCGGCCCTGACCGAGACGTCGCTCCGATTTCTCCCCGATATTCGGCCGCATACGGTCGAAACCGATATGTTTACGCCGACGACGGTCGTGCGCTACACGGGCCATGTGGGCGGAGCGATTTACGGCGCACCCAAAAAGCGGTACGATGGCATGACGTTTCTCCCCAATCTGTTTCTGTGCGGGACCGATCAGGGATTCGTCGGCATCATCGGTGCATTGGTAAGCGGTATCTCGATGGCTAACCGCCATTTGCTGCAAACGCCGGCGGTTTGAAAGCGGCGAGTTCGCGGCCGAAAATCGGCTCGGCTTGGGCTTTCGCCGAGGTCGCCGATCGCCGCTGTGTGAACACGGAAGTTGCTTCTCCCTTACACGTATCCCCCGCGCTCGGTAACGATGGCGAAAGATTTTCTTAAAGGCTGCCGCGATGCTTACGATGTCGTCGTCATCGGCAGCGGCCTCGGCGGACTGACCGCCGCCAACACGCTGGCGAAGACCGGCCGCAGCGTCTTGCTGCTCGAGCAGCATTACCAACTCGGCGGCATGGCGACCTGGTTCAAGCGAGCCGGCGGACACATCTTCGACATCTCGCTGCACGGCTTCCCGATCGGCATGATCAAAAGCTGCCGGCGCTATTGGACGCGCGAGATCGCCGACTCGATCGTGCAGCTGAAGAACATCAAGTTCGACAACCCGATGTTCTCGCTTTCGACGACCTTCGACCGCGAGGATTTCACGCGCCAGTTGGTCGAGAAGTTTCATGTGCCGGCCGAGCAGGTCACGGCGTTTTTCGATGCGGCCCGTTCGCTGAACTTTTACGACGACAAAGATCAGACCACCGGACAATTCTTCCAGAAGTTTTTTCCGGGCCGCGAAGACGTGATTCGGCTGTTGATGGAGCCGATCACCTACGCCAACGGCTCGACGTTGGAAGATCCGGCCGTGAGTTACGGCATCGTGTTCTCCAACTTCATGTCGAAGGGAGTCTTCACGTTTCAAGGCGGAACCGATCGCCTCATCGGCCTGATGAAAGAAGAGATGGCCGCGAACGCCGTCGACTTGCGGATTCGCAGCGACGTCGAAAAGATTCACGTTCGCCACGGCAAGGTCGAAGGCGTGACGGTCAACGGCCGGACGATTGCCTGCCGTACGATCGTCTCGAACGCGAACCTGCGCAGCACGATCTTCAACCTCGTCGGGGCCGAGCATTTCGATCCGAGCTTCGTCGACGAGGCCCGCGCCGTTCGCTTGAACAATTCGAGTTGCCAAGTGTATGTGGCGCTCAAGCCGGGCGATCCGCTCGACGAATCGAACGGCGACTTGCTGTTCAGCTCGACGGCACCCGCCTTCCGCACCGAAGCGCTGTTGAGCCGCGACGTGACGAGTCGGACTTACTCGTTCTACTACCCGCGCACTCGGCCCGGCAGCGATCGGTCGCTGATCGTTTCGAGCACCAACGCCAACTACGCCGATTGGTCCGGGCTTTCGCGCGAAGACTACGAAGCGAGCAAAGTCGACCTGATCGAGACGACGCTTGCGGCGATGGAAAAATACGTGCCGAACATTCGCGAGCGGATCGAGCACATCGAAGCCTCGACCCCGAAGACTTTCGAGCACTACACGCGGCATCTCGACGGCGCGAGCTTCGGCACGAAGTTCGAGGGCTTGGCCGTCAGTCGGGCCGTGCCGCAGCAAGTCGCCGGGTTGTATCATGCCGGGAGCGTCGGAATCATCATGTCGGGCTGGCTCGGCGCGGTGAACTACGGTGTGATCGTCGCGAACGACGTCGATGCTTATCTCTCCGGTTCCCAGCGTTCTCCCGTCGAAACAGCGACGCTCTAACCTTTCGTCCCGTCTCGTCCATTTCCCGGAACTTCGATGACGCTCGCCGAAATCAAAGCCGCGATTCCGCACCGCGAGCCGTTTTTGCTGATCGACGAAGTGGTGTCGCAAGACGAAAAGCACATTCATTGCCGTAAGACCTTCAGCGGTGACGAATACTTCTATCAGGGTCATTATCCGGACTTTCCCCTGACGCCCGGCGTGCTGCTGTGCGAGGCCGGAATGCAGGCCGGAGCGGTTTTATTGTCGAAACAGGCCGCCGAGGTTGCCGGCAAGGTTCCGGTCGCCACCCGGATCGATTCCGTCCGATTTAAGCGGATGATTCGGCCGGGAGAAACGATTGATATCGAAGTTGACCTCGTCGAACGGCTCGGCGAAGCTTATTTTATGAAGGCTAAGATTTCCTGCGGTCGCGAAGTTGCGGCCCGTTTCGATTTCGCCTGCACGATGGCTGCGCCTCGCTAGGTAACAACGGATGAATCTTCAAGAAACCGATTCGGCAAACGGCGAAGTGATCGCAACTCCGAGCATGAGCGCCGTGAGCGTGAGCCCAGCGACGATAAACCCAGCGGCCATGAACTCTGCGCCGAAAGCTCAGCGCCCGATGCCCGACTTTCTGCAACTCGCCGGCAAGACGATCCTCGTTTGCGGCGTCGCCAACAAGAAGAGCATCGCTTGGCATGTGGCGAAAGCCTTGCAAGAAGCCGGCTGCCTGATCATCTACGCCGTCCGCTCGCCGCAACGTCGCGACCAGTTGCTCGCGCTCCTTCCCGGCGCCGACATCTTCGTGTGCGATGTCGAACGGCAAACCGAAATCGATCGCCTCCGCGACGAAGTCTCCGCGAAGTATCCCGTGCTGCACGGCCTGTTGCATTCGATCGCCTTCGCCGACTACGAAGAAGGACCGAAGCCGTTTCACGAGACTTGCCGTTCGGCGTTCTTGCGTTCGATCGATGTCTCGTGCTTTTCGTTGATCGCGCTCGCGAAGGCCTTCGAGAAGACGCTCGCTTCGTCCGCGTCGGTCGTCGCCATCTCCATTTCGACGACTCGCATGGCGGCCGAAAACTACGGCTTCATGGCTCCTGTAAAAGCCGCGCTCGATTCTTCGTTGGCTTTTCTCGCGAAGTCGTTCAGCAAGTTCTCGCAAGTTCGTTTCAATGCCGTCGGTGCCGGGCTGCTCAAGACGTCCGCATCGGCCGGCATTCCGGGCTACATCGATGCCTACCTCTACGCCGAGCAAGCCACGCTCCGGAAGCTCGCGCTCAAGACGCAGGAAGTCGCCGACGTCGCCGCGTTTCTCTTGAGCCCACGCTCGTCGGGCATCAACGCGCAGACCGTGACGGTCGACGCCGGGATGGAAGTGAACTACTTCGACAGCGATCTCGTGCGCCGCGCGGTCGAAGGCGAATAGTCTCCGCGAATGAACTCTTCTTCGCCGCTCGCGGGCTCGCCGCGCCGTGTTATTCTCGCCGCTCTCGGCAGCGCGGGCGATGTGCATCCGTTCGTCGGCATCGGCCTGGCGCTGAAGCGTCGTGGGCACGATGTCGCGATCATCGCGTCCGACTATTTCGGCCCGCTCATTCGCAGCGTCGGCCTCGAGTTCATCGAGATGATCTCGAAGGACGAGTATGGAGACATGCTGCGGAATCCCGATATCTGGCACCCGCTGCGCGGTCCGAAGACGATTATGCAGCAAGCCGTCGTGCCGATGATCCGCCGCGTGTACGATATCGTCGCGCGGCGCTACGAGCCGGGACGAACCATCGTCGGCGCGTCGACGCTCGCGCTCGGCGCGCGCGTGGCGCAAGACAAGCTCGGCGTTCCCACGGCGACCATCCATCTGCAACCGGTCATGCTCCGCAGCAACCTCAAGCCGGGCCGACTCGCCGGAATGGCGACGCAAGCGTGGCTGCCGCGCTCGCTCATCGCGGCGCAGTATTGGCTCGCCGATCGACTCGTAGTCGATCAACTGCTCGGCCCTGAGCTCAACGGCTTTCGTCGCGAGCTCGGCTTGCCGCCGGTGAAGCGGATCTTCGATCATTGGCTGAACTCTCCCTCGCTCACGATCGGTATGTTTCCCGCGTGGTTCGCCCCGCCGCAGCCCGACTGGATTCCGCAAGTTCGGCTCACCGGCTTTCCGCTGTACGACGAACACGACGTCACGCCGCTCGGCACCGAAGTCGAAAAGTTCCTCGCCGCCGGTTCGCCGCCGATCGCCTTCACGCCCGGCTCCGCAATGACGTTCGGGCAGAAGTTCTTCGCCGCGGCCGTCGAAGCGTGCGAGCGCCTCGGCCGACGCGGCATCTTGCTCACGCGGCATCCCGACCAGATTCCGCAGTCGCTTCCCGAGTCGGTGCGGTATTTCGATTTCGTACCGTTCACGCATCTGGTTCCTCGCTGCGCGGCGCTCGTGCATCACGGCGGCATCGGGTCGATGTCGCAAGGCTTCGCGGCAGGCGTGCCGCAGGTCGTGATGCCGATGTCGCACGACCAGCCCGACAACATCGAACGCGCGATCCGGCTCGGCGTCGGCGCCGAGCTCAAGCCGAAGCATTTCACCGGCGAGCGTTTGGCCGCCAAGCTTCGGCCGCTGCTCGAGTCGCCCGACGTGCAAGCCGCCTGCCGCACGCTCGCCGAAAAACTCGCCGGCAATACGGCGCTCGACGACACGGCGAAGCTCCTGGAAAGTCTGTTGCCCGGAACTGCTTGAAGCGTCTACGTCTCGATTCGCGTATGCTCGACCGTACATTTTTCTAATAGCTTCGCATCGGGCTCGCAGCCGATGCCGGGCACTTCCATCGCCGCGACTTGCGGCGTGCCGTCGATCGGGCTCGGCGTGAGAAACAGCTCGGGCTTGCCGAGGTCGTCGGTATAGAACCGCGACGACGGAAAAATATCGGCCGGGTAAGTGAAGTTGTCGAGCGTGGCGAGCGCGATCATGGCCTGTAGCCCGACGGCGCTCTCGAGCATTCCGCCGACCCAACAAGGAATTCCCGCGGCCTTCGCGAGGTCGTGAATCTTCACGGCATTCGTCAGCCCGCCGACCCGGCCCGGCTTGATGTTGATGTAGCGGCAGCTGCCGAGATCGAGCGCCATCGCGGCGCGATCGACGGAGACGACGGTCTCGTCCAAGCAGATCGGCGTTCGAATTTCTTTTTGCAGCCGCGCATGGTCGACGAGGTCGTCGTGCTGGAGCGGTTGTTCGATCATCGCGAGATTGAAGTCGTCGAGCCGGCAGAACATCTCGAAGTCGTCGATCCGATAGCCGCTGTTGCAATCGATGTGAAACACCTCGGTCGGGAACCGGCTCCGCACGAAGCGCAGCATTTCGATGTCCCAACCCGGCTTGTATTTCAGCTTCACGCGCTTGTGTCCGGCGTCGAGCGCGACGGCAATGTCGTCGCACATCGCACTCACGGAATCGGCCACGCCGAAATCGGCTCCGACGTCGACGGAGTTGCGCTTGCCGCCGAGCAGTTTATAGAGCGGCGTTTCCTTTTGCAGGGCGTCGAGCGTCCACCAGGCATTGTCGAGCGCGGCCTTGGCGAACTGGTTCCCTTTGAAGTGTGCGAACTTCGCTTGTAAGTCGTCGCCGGTCGAAACGAACTGCCCTACCAAGGTCGGAGCGAGCCACTTCTTCATCACGGCGAAGATGCCGCCGGCCCATTCCGGGCTATAGCAAGGAGCCGCCAGCGGCGACGACTCGGCCCAGGCGTAACGGCCGTCGCTCTCCATGCGCACGAGTACCGACTCGACCGTGTAGTCGGCACCGTACGCGGTTCGCCAAGGGCTGATCAGCGGCATGGCGACGTGAAACAATTCGACGGCATCGATACGCATGGCGGGCGAGCTCTCTCGGGAGGGAATTCGGGAAGTCGTCAATTTATTCGCGGCCGGCCTGCGGTACAATCGTGTGCATCGCAAAGTTTCCGGTCTTCGCACGACCGCTCGCAGGCCCTTAGGGAATCGTTCGCCATGGATGACGCGCAACACGAACCGGCCGAAAAGACGAAACCGAAATGGCAGCCGATCTCCGCGCTCGAGCGGCGCATTCTCGGCGTGCTGGTCGAAAAGGCCAAGACCGTGCCGGAAAGCTATCCGATGACGCTCAACGGCATCACGACCGGCTGCAACCAAAAGAATAATCGCTATCCGGTGATGCAGATCGAGAGCGACCAACTCGACACGCCGCTCGAGCATTTGCGCGACCTCGGCGCAATCGCCGTGGTGCAAGGCAACGGCCGGACGGAAAAATTCCGGCACTATCTCAACGACTGGTTCGGCATCGAGAAGGCCGAAATGGCGGTCATGGCCGAGCTCTTGCTGCGCGGCGCGCAGAGCGAAGGAGAGCTTCGCCAACGGGCCTCGCGCATGGAGCCGATCGCCGATCTGACGACGCTGCGCAACGTGCTCCATTCGTTGAAGACGAAGAACCTGATCGTCTCGCTCACTTCCGACGGTCGCGGCCATGTGCTGACGCATAATCTTTACGAGCCCCGCGAGTTGGAAAAGGTCCGCCGCGATTATGAAGCCCAACCGGCCATGGCCTTGAGCGGCGCGATCAGCGGTTCGCGAAGCCGCGACGACGACGATGAACCGACCCCTTCGCGTTCGGTTGCGATAAGCCAAACGACTTCTAACCCTGCGATTTCCAGTCCGGCGACGGCTTCGGCTTCATCGTCGGCCGAATGGCGCGAGGCGGTGGAATCGCTGCGCGAAGAGCTGCGCGAACTCAAGGCCGAAGTCGAATCGCTCCGTGAAGAGGTCTCGATGCTACGCGGTTAGCGCACGGCACGGCCGTGATCGCGCCTTGTTGTAATGTGGTGCGACTTGAAAAAAAGTTCGTGCGTCGTCGCCCGAGCGGGCTTAGGCTTCTTGTCAAAACATTCTCTGCGCAGAGCATTCCGCCCGAACCGGCTTTCTTCGTGAAGAAAGACTGACTCGCGCGACGACGCACCGGACGACGCCCACGGCAGCGAAGCGTTCTCTGCGATGTTGCAACTTCGCAGAGAACGTCGTGCAAGTTTCGATCCTCGGTTTAGTTCGTTTTGCGTTTCATCCACGAACGCAAGACGACCGAGGATCGCGATGCATGTGTGTTCGACGAAGCAAACCCTCACGCACCGCAGGCCGGAAGAAGACATCGAGCGATTGTTTTCTCGCCCGATCGACCATCGTCGCGAGGGACCGAGCTTAGCGCTCGATTCGTTCCAACCACGGCGGCGACAAGCGGCGCGGCCGAAGCTCGAAGTTTCCCATCGCGATTCGTCGTCGCCGGTCTCGCGTGAACGAAAACAAGCAACGCGTCGAAACCTACCGGAGGTCGGAGTCTCGTCTCCTCACGCAGCTCAACATCGCACGGCACGCGGCAAGATTCAACGCGAAGAAATGGGCCAATGTAGCAGGCACGTTCCACGTGCCGTCCGCCACAGCTGATAAGGAACGATCGTTACCGTGTGGCCCCGGATATGCATCCGGGGCTATTGAACGGAAGCTGTGTGTGAACGGAGCTGCGTGTGAAAGGAGGCTGCGTGTGAAAGGAGGCTGCGTGCGTCGCGATGTTGCACTTAGCTCGAACGACGCACGTGGCTACGGCACGTGGAACGTGCCTGCTACTTACGCCTTATCGTTCCACTTCGCGACCGTGGCTGTGCGGTAGGCTCGGTTTCCTAAGTGCGCAGCGTAGACTGCCGAGACGCCGGCTTCGGCCGGAGCGTTCGTCTTCGCGCGGCTCCGCATGCAGTCGACCCAGTTCGTGAGGTGCAGCAATTCGCCGTCGGGATTGGTGTAGAAATCGGCTCCGCGCGGGCCTTCGCCGAGAATCATTTCGCTTTTCGGCGTCTTGCTGTTCCGTTCCGGGAAGAGGATGTAGCCGCCTCGGTCGGCATAAAGGGTGCCGTCGCGGCCCATCACTTCGATCATCGACGCATTGCGCGCGTTGACGAACGTTCCTTCGAAGTAGACTTGCACTTTGCGGTCGGGATAGTTCACGAGCGTTTGGATCGTGTCGGGCGTTTCCCAGAGGCCGGCCGTTTGGAAATGGTCGCCGATCGCGACGGCCGATTCCGGCTTGTCGAGATCGACGAGCCAGTTGGCGACGTCCATCCAATGCACCATCAGGTCCGTAAGGATGCCGCCGCCGAAATCCCAGAACCAACGCCAATTGCGGAACCGGTATTCGTCGTACGGTTGCTCCTTCGCGTTGCCGAGGAACGACTTCCAATCGACGGTCGCGGGATCGATCCCGAGCTTGTTGAGCTTGTGGCGCGGCTGGTTCCGATTCCATGTGAGATGGACTTTGTGGATTTCGCCCAGCGCGCCGGCTTGAATCAGCTCGCGGGCCTTCTGCAAGTGGGGCATACTGCGTTGCTGCATGCCGACCTGCACCACGCGCTTGTAGTTGTTCTGCGCGTCGATCACGGCTTGGCCTTCGCTGAGGTCATGCGTCAGCGGCTTCTCGACGTACACGTCTTTCCCCGCGGCGCAGGCTGCGATCGTCAGCGGCGAGTGCCAATGATCGGGTGTGCCGATCAGCACGGCATCGATGTCCTTGCGGTCGAGAATCTCTTGCCACTTCTTCGAGGTGATCGCTTGCGGATCGGCGAGTTGCTTGCCGAGCTCGAGGTGCATGTCCCAAATATCGCAGACGGCCGCGATGCGCACGCCCGGCACTTTCACCAGGGCCTTCATCAACCCGCGGCAGCGACCGCCGGTGCCGATGCAGGCGATGTTGATCGTCTCGTTCGCGGCATAGCCCCGGCTCGGCGAGGCTTGGCCGAGCGTGAGCGCAGCGGCGGTCGTGGCGGAAGCGACCTTCATAAATTCGCGACGATCGAACATAGACGGATTCCTTAATAGGCGGGCATGGGCGATGCGGCTATTGTGAGCGCCTGCCGCTCCGAATTCAACCTTTACGAATTCAACTCGAGCGCTTCTTCCCAATGCTCGTACAGGTTCTTGAGCCCGGCGCGTAGCTCGTCGAGCTCGGCTTGGCATTGGCGCACCAGCCGGCCGTCGCGCACCGTTTCGGGCAAGATCATCCGGGCCTGCACGTCTTCGAGCTTCATTTCATGGTCGAGAATGTCGGCTTCGATGTCGGCTGCCTTACGGTACGGGAACTTCCGTTTGCGGCGCTCTTTCTTGCCGGCGTCTTTCGTATCGTCGCCGGGCTTCACGGCGGTCGCCGTCTTCTGCTTCGTCGCCGCCGCTTCGGCCTGCTGCTCGGCGAGCCGCGTTTGAATAAACAACTGGTAGTCTTCGTAGTTGCCCGTGATCACGCGGAACCGCTCCGGTTCGACGACGAGCACATGATCGCACACGCGGTTCAGGAAGTACCGGTCGTGGCTGACGAACAGCACGGTTCCTTCGAAGTTGAGCAGCGAACGCTCCAGCGAGTCGCAGGCCCAGAGGTCGAGATGGTTCGTCGGTTCGTCGAGAATGAGGAAGTTCGGGTCTTGAGCGGAAAGCCGCGCGAGCGCCGCACGGCTCCGCTCACCGCCGCTTAGGCTTTGCACTTTCTGAAAGACGATCTCGCCCGTCAGGCCGAACTTCGCCAGCAGGTCGCGGCGCTGCGGCTCGTTGAATTCCTTATGCGGCGGGCGAACGGCGTCGAGCGTTTGCGCATCGTCGTCGATCCCTTGCAACAGCTGATCGTAATAGCCGGGCCGGACGTTGGTGCCGAGCGCGACTTTCCCCTTCGTCGGCTCGATCCGGCCGACGATCATCTTCAGCAGCGTCGTCTTCCCGGTGCCGTTCGGCCCGAGGATGCCCCAGCGCTCGCCGCGCAAGATGTCGAACGTCAGATCGGAGAAGAGGGGCCGATCGAAGGCTTTCGACAAATGCTCCGCGCGCACGACGATGTCGCCGGTGCGCGTGGCCGGAGCGAAGCCCATCGGCGGGCCGATGATTTCGCGCGGGGCATTGATGCGCTCCACGCGATCCAACTTCTTTTCGCGATCTTTCGCTTGGGCCGACTTCTGCCCGTAGAAATTCTTGCGAATGAATTCTTCGGTTTTGGCGATGTACTCTTGTTGCTTCTCGAACGTCCGGGCCTGCACCTTCACACGCTCTTGCTTTTGCAGCCAATAGGCCGAGAAGTTGCCGACGTATTCATCGATGGTGCCGTGATAAAGCTCCAAAGTTCGGTTCGTCACTTTGTCGAGAAAGTAGCGATCGTGGCTGACGACGACGACCGCTTGATCGGCGGTGGAAAGAAAGTTCTCGAGCCACTCGGTCGCTTCGATATCGAGATGGTTCGACGGCTCATCGAGCAGCAGCACGTCGGGCTCGCGCAGCAGAACCTTGGCGAGCAGCAGCCGGTTCATCTGGCCGCCGCTCAGCACGCCGCAGGGGCGATCGAACGTCTCGCTCGTGAAGCCGAGGCCGCCGAGGACGCGCTCGATCTTATAGTCGAGGTTGTACGCGTCGTGGTGCTGGATCTCATGTTGCAGGAAGTCGTACCGCGCGGCGAGGCGCTTGTGTTCGACGTCGTCCTTGGTCGCCGCAAGCAGATCGGCGACGTCGCCGGCTTCGTCGACCAGCGCGGCGAAGTGCGACATCGCGGTCTTTGCTTCGTCCCACAAGGTGCGGTCGGGGACGAACTCCGGTTGTTGCTCCAAGTATTCGAGTCGCGCAGTACGATGCAAAGCGACGCTCCCGGCATCGGCATCGAGCTTGCCTGCCAGGATCTTCATCAACGTCGACTTGCCCGCTCCGTTCGGGCCGACGAGGCCGATCTTCTCGCCGGGGCGCACCTCGAAGCTGACGCCGTCGAGAATCGGCTCCGGTCCGAAGTGTTTCACTACGTCGACGACATCGAGCAAGATCATCCGTGCTTTCCTTCCGACGAGGCACGGCCTTCGAGCGGGGCATAGCGCGCGACGATCGACTTGGCGACCCGCAAGCCGTCGACCGCTGCGCTGACGATGCCGCCGGCGTAGCCCGCCCCTTCGCCGATCGGGTACAGGCCGGCGATGCCGGTGCTTTCGAGGGTTTCGTTGTCGCGCGGCATGCGAATCGGCGAACTGCCGCGCGCCTCGGGGCCGACGATCGTCGCCTCGGGAAGGAAGCGGCCTTGCCAACGGGCATCGAGCAGCGGCAGTCCGCCATGCAGAGCCTGGGCGACTTGCGGAGGGACGACGTCGGCGATCGATGTCGCTACGACGCCGCGTTTATAACTCGTACGGGGAGAGCCTGTGCTTGTGCGGCCGGCCATGAAGTCGCGAGCCCATTGAATCGGGCAGCGATACTCGCCGCGTCCGAGGGCGAACGCCTGGGCTTCGTAGCGGCGTTGCAGTTCGACGCCGGCGAGGATGTCGGTCGAGCCGAAGTGTTGCGGGTCGAGCGTGATCATGAAGCCGGAGTTCGCGAACGGGCTATCGCGTTTCGAGAGGCTCATGCCGTTCGAAGAAAAATAGCCGGGCTCGCTGACGCTCGGAATCACTTGCCCGCCGGCGCACATGCAAAAGCTGAAGAGGTCCTGCGGTCCGTGGGCGATGAGCGTGTAGTCGGCCGAGCCGAGCCGCTCTTCCTGGCGCGTCTCTCCGTATTGCACGCGATTGACGAGGTCTTGCGGATGCTCGATGCGCACTCCGAGCTGAAACGGCTTCTGCACCATCGGCACGCCGCGACGGACGAGCATCGCATAGGTGTCGCGCGCGCTATGGCCGATCGCCAGCACGGCGACCGAAGCCGGGATCGGGCCGCTCGATGTGCTGAGGCTGCGCATCCGGCCGGCCGCGAAGTCGAGATCTTCGACGCGGCAATTGAATTGAAACTCGCCGCCGAACCCTTCGATGCGCTGCCGGAGCGCTTTCACGACGGCCGGCAGCCGGTTGCTCCCCAGGTGCGGACGGTGGTCGTACAGCACCGAGGCCTTCCCTTTGCACTCCGCGAAGATTTCAAGGACGCGGCGCACGTCGGGCCCGGTGTTGCGGCAGGTGAGCTTGCCGTCGCTGAACGTGCCGGCTCCCCCTTCGCCGTAGAGATAATTGCTCTCGGGATCGTGGGGGCCGTTTTCGGTTTCTAAGGCGCGAATGTCGCCGATCCGCTCGCGCACGTTCTTGCCGCGCTCGAGCACGAGCGGACGATAGCCGGCCTGGGCGAGAAAATAAGCCGCGAACAAACCGGCCGGTCCGGAGCCGATGATGACCGGCCGCTCGCGCAGGGGCTCGGTGCCGGGGCGGGGCATCTCGAACGGCGGCTCGGTGAACTGCTCGACTTGGATGCCGCGGCGACGCTGCTGCGCCTGCGCGATCAGCCGCGACTCGACGGCCGGCGAGTCTTCAGCCACGACGATTTCGGTCGAGTAGACGAATGCCAGATCGCGCTTGTCGCGCACATCGAGGCTCTTCCGCAAGATGCGCCAGCGGCGAATCTCTTCCGGCCTAACGCTCAACAGCGCCGCCGCTTCGGCCGGCAACGCCGCTTCCGGAGCGTCGATCGAGAGCCGCAAGTTGGAGAGGCGAATGGGCATCGGGGAGCGGCAGCGATGGAAAGGCGAACGAATGAAAATTCGGAATCCTTAATGATAGTCGGGGGGAGTCTTTTGTCACAGGACGGGCAACGATAGCCGCGCGATGAATATCCGCGGCCGAAACAGCAGGGGAGCGGCCAATCGTCCAAAGTAGCAGGCACGTTCCACGTGCCGTCCGCCACGGAGGACTTCTTGCGACCACAGCGGCTTCGTCAATCAACGACTTAGAACGGCCGGTTTACACCGGCCGCTCGCCAGGAGAGTTGTTTCGATGCTGCACTCAGCTTGAACGACGCATGTGGCTACGGCACGTGGAACGTGCCTGCTACTTTGGTCTTTGCCGCTGCGTTGCATCCCGATTTCTTCGTCCCTACACTGGCGTCGTCCCGCATCGCAGTATTTTCCAAGGACCGATCCTATGTCGCTCGTTCGCGCATGCCCTCTGTTCCTGTCGTTCGGATGCCTGAGTTTCGTCTTCGCGCTCGCGGGTTGCGAGGCAAAGAAGCCGGAGGTGAAGCCGGGCTCCGCTGCTTCGGCAACTACGGCTGTGCCCGTTGCAGTGCCCGCTGCGACCGTCGCTGTGCCGGTTGATGCACCCGTTGCTGCGAGGCCGGTGAATACCGCCGAGGTCTCGCTTTTCAACGGCAAGGATCTCAGCGGCTGGGTCGTTACCGAGTGCGAGACGGAAGTGAAAGACGGCGTGCTCCTCTTGAAGGCCGGCGAAGGGTGGATCCGAACCGAGAACAAATATGTCGATTTCGTGTTGAGCTGGGAGTGCAAGAACTTGAAGCCGGCGGATTACGACTCGGGCGTTCACTTCCGCGCGGACCTTCCGGCCGGCAAAGCGCATTGGCCGAAGAAGTTTCAAGTGAACCTGAAAACCGGCGGCGAGGGGAACCTTACCTCGATCAAGAGCGCCGCTAGCACGGGCCTGTATAAGAACGGCGAGTGGAACGCGTTCCGGCTTACGGTCGTCGGCAACACGGCCGAGCTCGAGATCAACGGCAAGCCGGCGTGGAAGACCGACGGCATCGATACGGCCGAGGGCTACATCGGGCTGCAATCGGAAGTGACGCTCGGCGGGCAGTTCGAGTTTCGCAACATTAAGCTGAAAGAGCTCGCGAAGCCTTGAGCAAAATGGCCCGCATCCCTAAAATGCGGCCTCTTCCTCATTACTTCAAAAGCTTCGCGTTGGAGATTTCGGTCCATGGAACGTACGCTCATTTTGTTTAAGCCCGACTGCGTAGAGCGACGGCTCGTTGGCCGGATTCTAAGCCGCTTCGAAGATAAGGGGATGAACGTCGTCGCGATGAAGCTGATGCACA
>JAIOPP010000035.1 GCA_021413845.1 Planctomycetia bacterium
GGTCATGTAGCCGCCGTAGCTCCAGCCCATGACTCCAAGCCGATCGCGATCGGCGATGCCAAGCTCGATGCAATGATCGACGCCGCTCATAAGATCGCGATAGTCTCCGCCGCCCCAGTCGCCGTAATTGGCGTAGCGAAACTTCTTGCCGTAGCCGCTGCTGCCGCGCGGATTCGGACGCAAGACGGCGTAACCTCGTTCGGCGAACAAGGCGACCGGATACTGCGTGGGCGAACCGTCGTAGCTTTGCGTAAACGCGCCCATCGGTCCCCCATGCACGACGAGTAACAACGGATAACGCGTCCCTTTGCGATAGTCGCGTGGATACGTCAGGAGCCCGTCGACGTCGAAACCATCGCTCGACTTCCAACTGACGATTTCCGTTCGACCTGTCTGCGCCGTCGAGGGCAACTCCGGCTGGACTTCACTGACCTTAACCGGCTTGAAGTGCTCGATCGTCGAGCAATAGGCCTCGGCAGGTCGATCGAGCGTCTCCCAACCGAATCCAACATGCGTGCGCCGAGCATTCAGATGAAAGCCTCCGAGCGACATCCCGTCCTGATGTCCGACGACTTTCGGCGGTCCTGCGAGAGGCAGCGTGCTGAGTTCCAGGCTCGTTCCACGTAGCTCCGAAAAGTAAATTTTCTTTCCTTCGGCCGACCAGCCGATCAGCTCCGAATAGCGACCGAATCCGTCGTGAGTGTCGGCGAGTTCTTGCGATGATCCGCCGGAGCTTGAAACGACATGCACGCGTCGCGCGCCTGCCCAAGTCGCCGGTTCATCGCTGACCGTAAACGCGATGGCCGTTCCGAGAGGAGAGTATATCGGCGACCCTTCCGCGGCCGCGCTGCTCGCCAATTTTTTCACAGTGCCGGAGGCGACGTCGACGGTGGAAAGATCGGCGCTCGTCCAGTCGTCGGGACGTGGCGAGCGGGCGTGAGCGAAAACGATCGTTCGACCATCGGGCGACCAGTCGAAGCCGGCTCGGCCCGAACGATTCGCTTCACTTACGACGCTACGATCGGCCGGGCTCAAAGCTTTGGGGCGAGCTTGAGACTTCGAGGTCGAGTGGACCGCCACCACGTAAAGCCGACTCTGCTTGATTCGCTCGTCGACGACTACGGCGTCGTCCTTCGTTCGCTTCCGCTTCTCCTCCTCTTCGCTCGGAGCATCTGTCGCGGTGAAAGCGAGCGAACGACCGTCGGGCGACCATTTGAAGCTACCGACATCGCCCTTCATCTTCGTCAGGGGTTCCGCTTCGCCGCCGTCGGGTCGGATCAGCCAGAGATTTTTCTTACCTTTGCGAGTGGAAACAAATGCCAGCCGATCGCCGGCGGGAGACCATTGCGGATCGTCGCACGAGTGATCGCCGCGAGTCAGTTGCAGTCGGTCGGTGCCGTCGGCGTTCGCAAGATGGATATGAGTGCGAAACTCACTGATGTCTCCCTCCATGATCGCATCACGAACGGCATACGCGACGCGCTTTCCGTCGGGCGAGACTTGCACGCTGCCGATCCGTTTCACCGACATCATAATTTCCGAAGTCCAGCGCTGCGGCTCCTTCGCTTGTGCGCTCGGATGGTCCGTTGCGATCAAAGCCAAGCACATCGTCAATGCCGACGTCGCAAATAACGGTCTTGAAACCATCAGCCGAAAGGCGGAGTTAATGAAGCTCATCAACGTATGGGTCCTGGCAAGAGTGCATTCGTTAGGGGGCGACGGCATTCTGGAGCGGTGAAGAAGTCGGAGCAAGCGGCAACTTGGTGGGATGACGAAGCTGCGCCGAATTCGAGTCGAGTTCCTCGTGGTTGTGACCGGAACGGCGGTCGACTAGGTTGAACGAAGTACCGGCGATTCATCGCGCAAGCGATCGTTGAAGTGTTTCGAGTTTACGATCGGCCTCGGCCCCTCGGCCGGCGGAGCGGCGTCGCTGCCTGCGACGCCCTTAATCCGCGCAGCGCACCATTGCAGATAACGAGCATGAACCTGCGACGACGATTCGTCTTGATCATCGCGGCGATTTTAGTTTTCGCGTGCCGCGCGGCGGACGCGGCCGAGCCCTTGGTCGTCGAGGCCGACTTCGAGGGGGGCTCGGTGCGCACGATCGAAATCGACGACGTCGCACGGCGCATCGACTTCATGCCGGGCGGGAGTCCTGAGCGGGGTTGGCCATGTTGGTGGTTCTTTCGCGTGAAAGGAATCACGCCCGGCGAATCGATCTCGCTCCGCTTGCGAGCGTCTTCGACGACGGTCGATAGGCCCGGTGCTCCGCTCTCGAAGCCGTTGTCGCCAGTGTGGGCACAAGTGGATCGGGCGACGTACTCGACCGACGGGGAGACATGGCATCGCACCGAGAAGGGAGTCAGGCAAGGTGAATGGATGGTCTACATCCTGAGGCCTGAGGCGAGTTCGATCTTCGTCGCTTGGGGACCGCCGTACACGCCGAGCATGGCCGTGAAGTTCGTCGCTAAGCAAGCCGGCGCAGGTCGCGGTGCGACGGCCAAGGAATTGTGTCGGTCGCGAGAAAACCGAATCGTGCCGCTGTTGCATGTCATGGAGGGAGACTTACCCAAGCAACGGAGATTCGGCGTTTGGATTCAAGCTCGGCAGCACGCCTGGGAATCCGGTTCGAGTTGGGTCGCCCAAGGCTTCGGCGAATGGTTGATGAGCGATGCCGCCGATGCCTCGTGGCTCCGCCGGAATGCGGAAATCTTCATCGTGCCGATCATGGACGTGGATAATGCGGCGACCGGAAACGGCGGCAAAGACGCGGTGCCCCAAGATCACAATCGAGACTGGTCGGAAAAGCCGAACTGGAACGAAGTGCTTGCGGCTCAACGAATGATCGGCAACCTAACGGCCACCGGCCGCATGGACTTGTTTCTCGACTTACACAACCCGGGTCCGACCGATCCGACATTCTTCTTCACGCTGCCCGACGATTTACTGACCGCGCAGAGGATCGAGTCGAGAGACCGATTCATTGCGACGGCGTGTTCGAGACTCGCCGTGCTGAAACCGAAGTTTGCCGTCAACGACAAGCCGAAGGCCGCCGGAAGCAAGTACACGGAGAAGTGGCGCGAGATGAGCGCCAATTGGGTGGCGCTGCACGGAAACTCACGGACCGTCAGCTTGTGTCTGGAAACGAGTTGGCATCATCCGAGCGGAACGGCCGAAGTCTACCGTGCCGTGGGAGCCGAGGTCGCCGCAGCGGTGCGAGAATATCTGTACGAGCGTCGGGAACGAGAAAAGAACTGATTCACGCCGCCGGCCATGCGGCGTCGCGATGAGTCGGTCGCGAAGCGCGGGAATCCCTTTAAGCTATTCGACACGAATCTACGGAAGCATCCTATGTCGATCAATCGCCGTCGTTTCATGGCCGCTTCGTTCGCCGCCGCCGCGGCCTGGCACGCCGGTGCTCGTTTTCGAACGTGGGCCGCTCCACCGACGAGTGAGAACGACGTGGTTCGGAAAAGCCGACAGGCGGCTTTGGCGATTCTTTCGCCAAGCGATCGCGACGTGCGACACGGCTTGGAGATCCACGCCGCTTCGCTGGTTGTCGACAGTTACGGGTTCGCTCCGCGGGCGTCGCTCGATGGGGCCGCATTTCGCGAAACGATGCTCGCGGGGGCATCCGATTCGGAGCTTGTCGATCTGCGCGAAGACATGAACATGATTCGCGCCGTTCATGACGAGATCGAACGCCGCGAGTTTCTCGACGCGTTTCACGAGTCCGGGGTGACGTGCATCTTTCAGAATTGCGGCGAAGAGGGAAATGATCCGCTGCGATTGTTGAAGCGCCTGTCGCGATTCACGTTTCTAACCGACAGTCTCGCACCCGTCTGCTCGAAAGCGATTTCGCCCGAAGCGGTGTCGGCGGCGAAGAAGGCGGGGCATGTTTGCTTGGCTTTCACGACCAACGGCGTGCCGCTTACCCAAGCATTCGAGAGCACGCGCGACGAGTTGCGCTACGTGAAGTTGTTTCGACAACTCGGCGTGCAGATGATGCATCTGACTTACAACCGCCGTAATCCGCTCGGAGACGGCAGCGGCGAAGCCGTCGACGGCGGCTTGAGCGATTTCGGGCGGATCGCGATCGCGGAACTCAATCGGCTCGGGATCATCGTCGACACCGCCCATAGCGGCTGGCGCACAAGCCTCGAGGCGGCCAAGGCGTCGAAGCGACCGGTCGTGGCCAGTCACACGGCCTGCGCCGCCTTACAACGCCACTATCGCGGCAAGCCCGACGAAACCATTAAAGCCATCTGCGATACCGGCGGGCTGATCGGGATGTGCTGCATTCCGAAGTTCCTCGGCGGCAAAGGAGATATCGCGGCGCTGTTGGATCATCTCGACTATGCGATCAAAAAGTTCGGCCCTGACCACGTCGCGATCGGAACGGACGTCGCCTACACTTCGCGCAACGAGAAGGCGGAGCGAGACAAAATCGGTAAGCGTGCGGATGGGCGCGCACCGAATCTCACCGGTCCGAGATGGGAGCACTTGTGGCCGGCGTTCGAGTTCCGCGAGTCCGCGGAAGGCTCGCTCAGTCTGGCTTGGACCAATTGGCCGCTGTTCACCGTCGGCTTAGTGCAACGAGGGCATTCCGACGACGTGATTCGGAAAGTGCTAGGCGAGAATATGTTGCGGGTCTGGCGCGCGAATCGAGCCGATGCGGCTCCGCATTGAGCGATTCGATCGAGCGGTTCTTCGCGACTATTCCTCGGCGCCGAGTTCTTCCCGCAGTCGCCGGATGAGCTTCGAAGTGCGCGCCTCATCAAGATGGAGCGGATCGATTACGAGAGTTCCTTGCTCAAGCAGCGAGTGGCCGACGTAAACCGGCGGAGAGCCGCGCCGAAGTCGCCGACATACTTCGAATGCGGAACGTCCCAGCCGTGCTTTGTCGATTGCAATTTCGAGCTTCGGAGTCGATTGCTCGTCGGTCGGCAATGCGAGGCGGTGGCATACCGGTAGCCCCTCGAGATTCGTTATCACTTGCTCGAGGTAACGTCGCTGATCGATTCGATGGCGATCGTAGTCGCCGGAGGCGAACAGGCGCAGCGCCGTCAACAGGGCGACGATTTGCTCCTTTGAAACCTTGAGAGCGCGCCCGATCCCATGTCGCGGCATGCCTTTGAGCAACCGTTTGTCGATGAGATTCGTCGGAGGCTCCCAGAGGGCGAAATGATCATCCATGTCGAGCATCTGGAGAGCCGCCGAGCCGATGAGGTCGCGGCGTCCGCAGAGGATGCCCGCGGCTTGAGGACCGCGAATCGCCTTGCCGCCGCTGAACGCGACGAGATCGGCACCGCATGCGAGAATGCTTTGCAGATTCTCGCGCGGCGGAAGTTCGCCCGCTGCATCGACGAGCACCGGCAAGTTACGGGCCTGTGCGATTTCGACCACCTCGGCCAACCGAGGTCGGGCCTCGGCGTCATGCACGTAGAAGATGCCGGCGGTTTCGGGTCCGATCGCGGCTTCGATCTCCCAAGCTTCGCAGCGTCGTACTCCGGAACCCGCTACCGGTTCATGGAAGCCGACCTCGATCAGCGTCGCCCCCGCAGCGCGCACGGCATGGTCGTAACCGTTGCGTTGCTCGCGCGCAACGATGAACTCGCTCGGAAAATCACACCGGGGCAGCCGTTCGATCCGGTGCAGATCGTATCGCGCCAAGATCGCGGCCGTGCCGAGCGTGAGTGCGGCGGCCGCTCCGCTGGTGACGATCCCCGCCTCGGCGCCGGTCGTTTCCGCGATGATTCGAGAGGCGACACCCTGAAGCTGATCCAGCGGAACGCTCTCACGCGCCGCGGCGCAGAAGGCGTCGAGCACCGCTTGCGGCATCGGCGCGCCTCCTAGTCGAGTTACGGCGCCGGAAGCGTTGATGATCGGCTCGATGCCGAATTCTTCGAAGATGCTCATGCGGGAGAATTCGCCTTGATCGAACGATGCGCTGCCGGGACCGGTCGTTCTTAGGCGTGGCGTTGCTCGAACAGGTCGACCGCCGTCTGCACGACGAGCAGATGCTGACGCACTCGTTCTTCGAATGGACATTGCATTCCGGTTTCGATCGTGAAACCGGGACCGTATCGTCTCGCGGCGAAGTCGATGAGGTTCAAGCCCTCGCCTCGCTTTTGAGCATCCAACCAAAAGACGCCGGGCTCGAGTTTCTCGAAGAACGAGCCGGGGGAGTATTTTTCCGGCGCGAGTTCCGAACCGGACGCTTTGACGACTCGTGCCGCTTCGCCGGCCATGCGCCGTTCCCAAATCTCGTCGTCCTCGGTTCGCTGTTTGCGAGCCGACATCCAAAAGAACGGACCGTGATCGTGTTCGTGCAGATCGAAGGTCAAAGCCGGACGGACTTCAGCCATCAAGTTGCGCAGGCAGCGAACTTCGGCCGGCGCCCAGCGGGTGTCATGAAAGCGGTTCAAGTGCAAGATCTCGCCGTCGGGCGCGACGATCAACGTATACGCCCGCTCCAAGGGAGCCGAACCCGGCGTATCGGTGCGACTCGAAGTGAACCAAATCCGTCGGCCGCAAAGCGGTTCGAGGAACGGCGCGCTCTTCTCGAATTTATGGAGCAAGCCTTTGTTGGCGTAACCATACTCGCCGATCATGACCAACAGCGTCCCGTCGGCGTCGACCAATACTTCACCGTTCTTGCGGAGAAAGTCGGGCAGGCCGTCGATCGTTTCCAACTGGGCCGGCTTGCCGAGCCCGAGACTCAGAGCATGGCGAAATCCGCTCAGCCCGATCGGGTCGCGCGCGGGAACGACCCATACCACGTGCTTCGTCTTGAGGTTTTCGATCACCTCGACGGTCGCGAATGCGCCGGCGTGCTCGGTGGAATGAGCCCCGCCGCTGATCATGATCGCGGGCAACTTGTCGCCGCCGCAGCGGACGGCCACGATCGGCGATTGATCCGGCGCGCATCCGAGTACGCGAACTTCCCGTCCCCGCCGCTTGAGCGTCGCCAAGACTTCCGAATAGTTCGTAAAGGGCTTGGAGGCGCTCGTCGCGTTCGGCTCCGATCGCGCGGCTCCGGGGAACACCAGACCTGCGCCCAAAAGCGCGCCGCTTGCTTGGAGAAGTGCTCGCCGCGAAACGTCCGCGGATCGGGTAGATTCGAACTCAGGCATGTCGCTGCTCACCGGACGAAAGGCAAAAGGAATCGGGCCAAGCCGCGTTGCACGGTATGAGCTTCCGGACTTACTAAAACAGGCCGCGGATCGGAGTGCCGCCGAATGTCGGATCGACCGGCCGGCCGTCGGGGCGGGTCAGACGGAGTTCGCTGCCGATCCCAAGTTTCTCGTAGACGCTCGCCGCGTAGTCGTAAGGCGTGAACCGATCGTCGAGGACGTCGCCTCCTTGCTCGTCGGTGGCCCCGATCACTTGCCCCCCCGGCACTCCGGCACCGGCGAATACGATCGACATCGCGCGAGCCCAGTGGTCCCGCCCTTGCCACTTGTTGACTTTGGGCGTGCGTCCCATTTCGGTGATGAAGCAAACGAGCGTCTCTTCGAGGAGGCCGCGTTGCTGCAGATCGTCGAGCAGCGCGCTGAGCGAGCGATCCAGACTCGGCATCATGGCCGGATGAGGCAGTCCGTAGCGTTCTTGCTTGCTCATTCCCTGCGGACCGCCGCAAGGACCGTTGCGATAGATCCCTTCGTGATGGTCCCAATTGAGGAAGACGCCATTCTCCTCGCCGTAACCGGGACGGCCGACGAGCTCCGGCGGCTGGATGACGGTGACCGTCACGAAGCGCACGCCCGTTTCGATCAGTTTCCTCCCCAGCAAATAGCAACAGCCGCGATGGTCGCGGCCGTAGCGGTCGCGCACGGCGTCGCTTTCGTTGCTGAGGTCGAACGCCGCCTGCACCCGAGGGCTGGTGAGCAGATCGAACGCATGTTCGTATGTTCGCCTCACCGATGTGGCGAGTCCTTCGGACGATTCCGGCGACAAGGCCCCGAGTAAGCGACGGCGATCGGCGAGCCGAGTCGTGCTCATGCCCGACTGCGGTTCCAATGCCCGCACTTTCCATTTCGGATCGGCGACGTTTTCGCCGAGGCTCTTCGTGCCGAGCTTCCACGGCGCTCGACTCACGGACAAGAATCCGGTCGAGGTGACGTGGTTCGGCATATTCGCGCCGGGACAAAACACATACGGCGGCAATTCGGCGCACCGGCTACCCATCAACTCCGCGACGACGGAGCCGATATCCGGAAACTCTTTGGCGAGATTGAAAGGATAGCCTTTGAAGAATTCTTGGCAGCCTTCCATGTGACCGGCGACGCTGGTCGAAGTCATCGAACGGACGACGCTCAGCTTGTCGGCATGCCGCGCAAGCTGCGGCATGAGTTCCGAAAAACAGATACCCGGCACATTCGTCGCGATTGGTTTATAAGGAGTGCGATGATCGACGGGGGCCGTGGGCTTCGGGTCCCACGTATCCATCTGGCTGATTCCCCCTTCCTCGTACACGACAAGCACTTGCTTGGCGCGCTTCGCGCGATTCGACGTCGTCGAGGCGAAGGCTTCAAGCGTCAGGAGGTCTGCCAGACTCGTTCCTAGACAGCCGGCCGAGACATGCCCGAGAAAGCGGCGACGACTTTGCGAAACGGCATAGGCAGGATGACTTCGGAGCAATGAAAACATCGTGACCATTCTCGGCGAGTAGCTGTCGGATCCTCAGCCTGCATCATAATCCAACGCATCAGTGGACGCCAATGCGTATCCTCGTCACTGTGCAGCGGGAAGCTCGTGAATTTGCTGGCGTCATGGGCTTTCGGAGACTTCCTCGATCACTCAGGCCAAGGCGACTTTTCGGTCGACAACGAGTACAGGATCGTCTTGGAGTTACAGTACTCATTCGCGGCTTCGTCGAAGCCGAGCTCGGTTCCGAAGCCGCTCAGCTTGTAACCGAAAACCGGAGAGCTGGCCCGAAACGCGCCGCCGCCGTTGATCGAGATCTTGCCGGCCTTGAGCTGCCGCGCAACTCGCAGGGCCCGCGTGCCGTCCGACGTCCATACGTTCGCCATCAAGCCGAAATCGCAATCGTTGGCAATGCTCACCGCCTCGGCTTCCGTGCGATAGGTCATTACGCTCAGCACGGGTCCGAAGACTTCTTCGCGCGCGAGCGTCATATTCGGCGTCACTTGGTCGAAGATCGTCGGAGCGAAGAAGCAGTCGGTCGGTGATTTCGGAGCTCGTCCGGAGAGGACGCACGTCGCACCTTCTTGTTTCCCCTGTTCGACGCGTTGTTGCACCGACTGACAATGCTGGGGCGTCGCTAAGCAGCCGAGCTGTGTCGCCGGATCGGTCGGGTCGCCCTGGCGCAACCCCTTCGCCTTGGCGATGATTCGCTCGAGTAGTTCATCGTGCTGGCTTTCATGCACGAGCAGTCGGGAACCGGCGACGCAGACCTGACCGAGATTGACGAAGATCCCGGTGATCACGCCATTGACGACGTTCTCCAGGGGCGCGTCCGGAAACACGAGGCTTGGCGTCTTGCCGCCGAGCTCCATCAAGACCCCCTTCATCCCTTGCTTCGCCGCTTCGAGCATCTGAGCGCCGGTCTGATGGCGCCCGGTGAAGGCGATTTTGTCGACTCCCGGATGTCTGACAAGCGCCGCGCCGGCATCCGCGCCCGTGCCGTGGATCACATTGATCACGCCGCGCGGAAAGCCCACCTCGTGAGCCATCTGCGCTAGCATCAATGCCGAAAGGGGTGAAACTTCCGACGGCTTCAGCACGACCGTGTTGCCGCAGGCAAGGATCGGGGCGAGCTTGATCGCGGCATTCGTGACCGGATAGTTCCACGGAACGATCGCGGCGATCACCCCCATCGGCTCGCGAATCTGCATCGTCATGCTGTCCGAGAACGTGCCGTAGCACTTCCCGGCGATCTTGTCGGGCAGACCGGCGTAAGTCTCGAACAGATCCGCCGAAACGGGAGCATCCCAACCCAGCGTGTCGCGAATAGGCTTACCGATATTCAGCGTATCGGTCATAGCCAGGTCGTCGAGCGAAGCGCGAATCCGTTCCGCGAGGCGGAACAACAACCGACCGCGGTGCAGCGGGTCCATCTGCGGCCATTCACCCCCTTCAAAGGCCCTGCGCGCCGCCCCGACCGCTCGGTCGACGTCGACGGCATCGGCGAGAGCCACCTCCGTCAGCGTCTCGCCCGTTGCTGGATTCACGACGCTCCAGGTTTTGCCGGAGGCACTATCAACCCATTCGCCGTTGATGAATAGCTGATTCGGCCACGATCGCATACGCTTGCTCTCCCGCTGTCGAGGAACGCCCGACTTCGAAAACCACTGCCGCGTCGTCCCGGCAGAACGTGGTCGTCGAGTTCGTAAAGGCATCATCTCCGCCGCTCGGTCTCGGATCAAGCGACCGGCCCCGAGTCCGCGGATCGTCGCACGCGGCGACGTCGCGGTCGTGACGGCCATCGGCCACGAGTCCGGCAACCTGCTTTCCTGGCGCTCGGCCGATGCGGGCGAGACCTGGCAAGATCCCGTGACGGTCAATGATTCGCCGACGGCTGCCAGAGAAGGCTTGCATGCGATGGCGATCGGTCCCTCCGGAGAGATCTATTGCACTTGGCTCGACCTGCGTGGCTTGGGCACTGCGCAGGTGATCGAAGCGATAGCGGCTCAGCGCCGTCGGACATTGCAATTCGCTCGGGCCTGCCGGCACCGTGAGGCGATGCTTCGGCGATGCCAGTAACGAAACCGTTTTGATCGGCACGCCGAGCGAGCGAATCTCTGCGCCGATTCCGATCGCATCCAACAGCGGTTGCGCACCCGACGCCAAATGCTCGCCGCACATCTTTCGGCGGGGGAAATGCGACGCATCGATGAGCGCGACGCGCCGACCGTCGCGAGCCAACAACGCGGCGAGCGCGCTTCCCGCCGGACCGGCTCCCACGACGACGACATCCCAACGAGACTGCATGGCGACCCCTGACGACTCGATTCGCTTGAAGCAGGACCAGCGTAACCATATCGAGTGCTCTTCAACAGAATCCCCCTCGATCGTCGAGCTAGTGTGCGAGTTCGCACGCTGTTCGTTGTTGATAATCGATCACAGTTTCAACGACGTTGAGTCAGTGCGTGTGACCATGTTCATCGGTGCGATTTCCACTAGCGATCGATAGGTGACAATGCGGTAAGCCACGCGGATCGTAGCTCGAAACGGTGTTTTGATCGCCGGCGAAATCCGGATACTGAGTCGGTCCACTTTCGCATGGAGGCAGTCATATGAATCGCTATTTCTTATTGGTCGCGCGGCAGTCATTCGCATTTTCCGGAATGTTCCTTTGGGCGACGAGTTGCATCGCGCAACAACCGGCGTTGCAACCCGGCCAAGTCGATCCGCAACGAAGTAAAGCCTACGCCCACGTCGCGGCCCGGGGCCTCGGGCACGAACACGGAGTGGAAGGCCGCGTCGCCTCCGGGACGATTCGCTTAGGGGTCGCTCAACAGGCCGGCGAATTCACGTTCGATATGAAATCGTTCGTGTGCGATACCGCAGAGTCGCGGCAGTATGTCGGCATCAAAGGTACGACCGACGACTCGACGCAACAACAAACCACGGCAAATATGATCAGCGCGGCGGTCCTCGACGTCGGGAAGTTTCCGACGGCGCAATACGTGATTCGTTCCTCGCTACTTTTGGCAAAGCAACAGGCTGCCGATCCCGATTGGTACGAACTCGCGGGCGATTTCACGCTTCACGGCGTTACCCGTCCGCTGACGATTCGCGTCGTCGCCGAGCCGGCTCCCGGCGGCACACGGCTACGCGGACAGTTCAGCGTGAAGCAGAAGGATTTCGGGATGACGCCGTTCTCGAAAGCGTTCGGAGCGATCGGAGTCGCCGACGAGGTGAAAGTGTGGGGCGATTTAACGATCGCCGCACAATAGCCGCTACGAGGTCCGATTCCGAAACTCTCGAGTCGATGCAGAGCAT
>JAIOPP010000036.1 GCA_021413845.1 Planctomycetia bacterium
TTTTTGACGCTATTTTGCAGTTCGGCCACGACGAAGACTATTCGCCGCGTGTGACCGATGATTTCACCCCGACGGACGCTCCTGCCGGTTCCAATGCGAAATTGGATTGCTTGGCTCGGCGTATCGCTTTGGGCTTGCCGCTGTGGCACCCTGAAGATCGTTCGGATTACAGCGGCCTGACCGGCGCCGTTCGTCCGCGCGAGTAGTGGTGACTGGCCCGACTCGGATGGATTTCGGTTAACGAATAGGTTCAGTTAAATCGTCGAGAGGCCGCCGTAGCGCCTGCCTCTTGCCGCTTGGAATAGTGACGATATAAAGCGAGCGATGGTCCGAATTTCGGATCATCGCTCGTATCGTTTTAATAAGGCCGAGACTTGCAAGGCTTGATTCGGATTGCGCGGATCTTGTTCGCCCGCCTACCACCAGCCGCGGCTCGGGTTCCAGGGCCAATAGTTCCGTTTGCGTCCGCCGCCGAAGCGGGCCTCGATGCCGGCCGTGAGCGACCAGTTGTGCATCGTAGATTCCTGGCCGCTGGCGAAACCGATGTTGTCGACGAGGTCGACCCGCATGGCGATGCGCGTACTATGCCGATACTTCATTCCGAAGCCGATCGGAAGTTGTAAAACCGTGGAATGATGCCGTACGGAAAGCGCGTCGGAGAAGTCGATGTCGAACAGGCCGGTGCCGATCAACGCGAATGGCCGCCAGCGCGTATCGCCGGTGAAATACCACAGCCAGTCGATGTCGGCGTAAAAGATCGAAGCCGGAGACAGGCTCGTTCCTAGAAGCTGATCGACAACGCCGACGGACGCACCGCCGAGCCTGGTTTCGATGCCCCATTTGGGAGCGAAGTCCCAGCTGAAGCGGCCGCCGTAAGTAATGCCGGTGTCGCCGCCGACGAGCCCAGGGATCGGATTGTCGAGCGCTAGTCCGCCGACGAAGTAGCTCATTGCATACGGGCGATTGAGCCAGCTTTCGTTCTGCAGCGGAAGCTGTCGCGGGCGATTGTCGATGTAGCTGCGCACCCGATCCGCATGTCGCTGCAAATGTCCGCCGGGCCCCGCGGCTCCATAAGAGCCGTCGTCGTACGGCGGAGCATCGCCGGGATATTCGGGGCCGAGCTCGTCGGAGTAAGGCTGCGCCGCAACCGCGCCGCGGCGCGAACTCGGACTGAACGGTTTCTCTTCGAGATCGTCGCCGAATCGAGGTGTTTGCGGCGGTTTCGGAGATAAGTCGGGGGCGTCGGCGGGCTCTAACGATGGAAGATCACTCGTCCGCTCGATGCCGCTCGAATTCGATTTCGCGACCAGCTTGAGCGAGGAGGATCGATCGTCGGCGGCTGCGAGTCCATTCGCCAAGAGGGCGAAGATCAGCAGCGTCGAAAGTCGCGCCGGTTGGATCATGTGTCGAAAAAGGGGCGGCATGTGAGTCGAATCGAAGTCATTCACTTCGCTCCGTCGGCAGGCACTCGCAAGTCGCCGGAGGGGCGGGGATTATGACGAGAGTGGCTTGTTGCAGCAAGGTCGGTGCCGGAATCGAATGAATGGCCGGCAAACACGCCCGGTTCGTTGACAGCGTCAAAAGCCATCATTACGCTAAGTTCGTTCGACCTCTCATCTTCGCATTTCGCGAACGCCCGGCTATTTCTCCCGCGTTGTCGCTTTTTCCCAGCGGACCTATATGCCCGATTTCATCGAAATCCTTGTCCGCAACAAGCTGCTCGACGAGAAGAAAGTTGCCGAGGCCAAAAAAGCGGCTCGCAGCTCGAATACCAAGCTGAGCGATGCCATCGTGAAATTGGGGTTCTGCTCGGTCGAATTCGTGACCAAAGCGATAGCAAAATCTCAGGGGCTGGAGTACGTCAAACTCGAGGGAATCGAGGTTCCGCAGCAGGTCGTCTCGCTCGTTCCCGAGTCGTTTGCACGGGAACACGGAGTGCTAGCTCTGTCCGACGACGACGGCGTTCTCAAGGTCGTGATGGCGGATCCCGACGAATTGGAGACGATCGATAAGCTCCAGTTCATCCTGAATCGCAAGATTAAGGTGGCTCTGGCACCGAAAGAGACCATCGTTACGGCTGTGAACAAGCTCTACAACCGGGGCGATGAAACAGCCCGGATGATGCAGGAAGTTTCCGAGCAGGCGATCGATTTCAGCGAAGAGTCGGTCGGGCCGAACGACGAAGCGGTCGACGAAAATAGTGCGCCGGTGATTCGCCTTGTACAGATGATCATTACGGAGGCGGTAACGGCACGGGCTTCCGACATCCATGTGGAGCCATTTGAAGATCGAGTGCGGATACGCTACCGGATCGATGGGGTATTGAGCGAGCGCGATAGCATCCCCAAGCGATTGCTAGGTCCCGTACTTTCGCGGCTCAAAATTCTGGCAAAAATCGACATCGCAGAGCGCCGGCGTTGCCAAGACGGCCGGATTAAGGTCACGGTCGGAAAGAAGGATCTTGACCTTCGTGTCAGTGTCATGCCCACCAACCACGGCCAGTCGGTCGTGATGCGGTTGCTCGACAAAGACAACATCAAGGTCGGTCTTAAGCAACTGGGAATGTCGGAAGAAATCTTCCGGCAGGTGAACCAGCTGATTCGCCGGCCGAACGGAATCATCCTCGTTACCGGTCCGACCGGCTCCGGCAAAACCACGACCCTTTATGCCGGTTTGAACGATTTGAACCGGCCGGATCGTAAGATCATTACGGCGGAAGATCCCGTAGAATACTACTTGCCCGGCATCAATCAGGTCGAGGTGAAGCACAGTATCGGGCTCGATTTCGCGCGCATTATTCGAGCTATGTTGCGCCAAGCGCCAAATGTGATTCTTGTGGGAGAGATGCGAGATTCTGAAACGGCAGAGATGGGAATCCAAGCTTCTCTAACTGGACACTTAGTTTTCAGTACGCTACATACGAACGATGCGCCTAGTGCTATTACGCGCATGATCGACATGGGCGTGCCCGCCTATCTGGTTGCCAGCAGCATTATTGCCATCCTTGCTCAGCGTCTTGTTCGCAAGGTTTGCGAGAAATGCAAGTACCCTTATAGCCCCCCTGAAGCAGTGCTTGAACAAGCTGGGCTGACACCTGAGCAGGTGTCGAAGGCGCAGTTCATGAAGGGGAAAGGGTGCGCGCATTGCAACCGTCAGGGATACCGCGGTCGGGTGGGTATCTACGAGTTGAGGATGATGACCGCGCGGGTTCGTGAGCTGGCGTTTCAAGGGACATCTTCGCAGCAATTGCGACGAACAGCCGTCTCGCAAGGGATGCATACCTTGTTTGAAGATGGGCTCAACAAGGCGATGCGTGGTCAAACGACTTTGGAAGAAGTCTTCCGAATCGCCAAGCGGGCAGAAGAGTAAATACCGCTACGGTGGGTGGATCGATCTTTGTAGCTATGGGGTCCAATGTTCGGTTCGTGATGGTCGAGAAATCAACTTCGATAGTCATGTCATAAACGCCTCCTTTTCAGTTGCGAATCTGAACGAATCGGTATGCACCGTTGGGACAAGCCGGTTCTGCAAATGGCCTCAAATCCTCGGCGGTCAGTTTTTTCCTTTCAATTTTTTGAGTTATCTCGGAAGGCTGCGAATAATCCTCGTGCATAGGTCGGAGCCGGCTACTCCGCCCCCAACACATCTCACGCAGGTCATTCGACGGCGCTCCGGGTATTTCGGCTTCGGTTCTCGCATCCTCATACCTGGAAAGAGTAGGGACGGTTCGGCATGGGCACGATTCTCATCGACAAATTGTTGCAGACCGTCGTCAATCAAGGGGCGAGCGATCTCCATATCTCCGTAGGCCAACCGCCGGTCATTCGTTTGCATGGCCGGATGCGTCGTTTAGAGACGAAGTCGTTGACGGCCGACGACACCGTGGCGCTGATGAAGAGCATCACGCCCGAGCGCTGCCAAACCGAGCTTCAGGAAGCGGGCGGTAGCGACTTCGGTTTCTCTTTCGGAACGCAAACTCGCTTTCGCGTTTCGATCTTCAAACAGCGCGGCTTTATCGGGATGGTGCTGCGGCAGATCCCGAATAAGTTTATGTCGATGGAAGACCTAGGGCTTCCGCCGGTCTGTAAAGACTTGATTAATCGCCCTCGCGGTTTGTTTTTGGTGACCGGGCCGACCGGTTCCGGCAAGACGACCAGCCTCGCGAGCATGATCAATTGGCTCAACGAAAACACCGATCGCCACATCATTACGATCGAAGATCCGATCGAGTTTCAGCACGAACATAAGAAATCGACGGTCAATCAACGCGAAATCGGCGTCGATGTCGGTTCGTTCTCCGAGGCGATCCGCCGTGCTCTGCGGCAAGATCCCGACGTAATCCTCGTCGGTGAAATGCGCGACTTGGAAACGATCGAAGCGGCGATCACGGCCGCCGAAACCGGCCACGTCGTGTTCGGCACGCTCCACACGACCGGTGCTCAAGGAACCGTCAACCGAATCATCGACGTGTTCCCGACCAATCAGCAGGAGCAGATCCGTACTCAGCTTTCGACGGCGATCATCGGTGTGCTTTCGCAAACCTTGGTGCCGAAGATCGGCGGCGGCCGACGCGGCGCTTATGAAATGCTCGTCGTATCGCCGGGCATCGCGAACCTGATTCGTGAGAACAAAACGTTCCGCATCAACTCGGCGATCCAGACTGGTGCGAAGGTCGGAATGCGATTGATGGATGATTCGCTTTACAACCTGTGGCGAAAGGGAGACTGCACGAAGGAAGATGTTATCGAACGATCCGTGTATCCCGACGATCTAGCCGCTCGCATCACGAAAGCCGAGCGAGGCGTTTTCGACGACGAGGAATAAGCAAACGCGAATTGAGCTACAGATGGTCCGCAAGACTCGAACTTCGATTAGTCCGTGTAAGAAGATTTGAAGATGGCATTCAAACGAATCGGTCAGATTTTCGTCGACCGAAAATTCATGACTCGCGATCAGCTCGAGATGGTGCTCGAAGAGCAACGCTCGCGGCCGGGGGAATTGCTCGGCAAGATCGCCGAAGAAATGAATTTGATTACCGACGAGCAGCTTGTCGAAGCGCTCGCCGAACAGATGGGAATGCCCGCCGTTGCGCTGGGCGAAATCACGATCCCGATCGAGGTTTTGGCGCACGTTACCGAACCGATGGCGACGTTGTACCGGATCATTCCGTTGAGCTTTCGCGACGGCGTTTTGACGATCGCGATGTGCGATCCGCAAAAGCTGCAGATTCTCGATGAGTTGCGCAATTTTCTCGGCTATGAAATGCGCGGCGTCGTGGCTTCGGAGCGAGAAATTCAGCAAGCCCTGACGCGTTATTATTCGACTGCGGAAAGCGTCGAAGACATCATCGGCGATCTCTCGGGCGACTCGGAACTGATGGCTGCGCTGGAAGGGGCAAGCCGCGAAGGGGCCTACGATCTGACGAAGTCGGAAGAGCTTGCCGATAGCGCGCCGGTTCGCAAGCTGCTCAACATGATCATGCTGTTGGCGATCAAGGATCGTGCGAGCGATTTGCACTTCGAGCCGTTTGAAGACGAATTCAAAGTCCGAATCAAAGCCGACGGCGTGCTCTATGAAATGGTGCCGCCGCCGAAGCACTTGGCATTCGCGATTACGACGCGCATTAAGGTGATGGCGAACCTCGATATTGCGGAGCGCCGGTTGCCGCAAGACGGACGCATCGAATTGACGATCGGCGGTCATCCCGTCGACTTGCGCGTGTCGGTGCTCCCGACGATGTTCGGCGAGAGCGTCGTTATGCGGGTACTCGATCGCTCGGCCGTGAAGCTCGACCTGGAAGGGGTCGGGATGTCGCCCGAGACATTGCGGAGCTTCCGTGAGGTGATCGAAAAGCCGAACGGCATCGTGCTCGTTACCGGTCCGACGGGATCGGGGAAGACGACGACTCTTTATTCGGCGATCAGCGAGTTGAACGAAATCGCCGATAAGGTCATCACGACGGAAGACCCGATCGAATACGATATCGACGGCGTCATTCAGGTGCCGATCGATTCGACGATCGGAAACACCTTCGCCAATTGCCTCCGGGCGATTCTACGGCAAGATCCCGACATCATCCTCGTCGGTGAGATTCGCGATCCCGAGACCGCGGAAATCGCCGTGCAGGCTTCGCTGACCGGGCACATGGTGTTCAGCACTTTGCATACGAACGATGCCCCGAGCTCGGTGACGCGGTTGCGCGATATGGGTGTGCCGCCGTTCTTAATCACGGCGACGGTCGAAGCGATTTTGGCGCAGCGCTTGGTGCGGCGCGTTTGCCAAAAGTGCCGACACGAAGTGAAGGCGAGTATGGATTTGCTCGCTGAACTTCAACTTACGCCCGACGACATCATGGGAAAGAAATTCTATCGCGGCGTCGGGTGCGATGTCTGCAACGGCACCGGTTACAAAGGACGGGTCGGGCTGTTCGAGTTGATGATCTTCAACGACGACCTGCGCGAAATGGTGATGCGCAATGCATCGACGGACGAATTGCGCGACAAGGCTCGTAGTTACGGAATGGTAGCGCTTCGCGATGCCGGTTTGGAATTCGCATATCAAGGTTTAACGACGATCGAAGAGGTAGTGCGCGAAACGGTGCTTGAAGGTTAAGCGGCGCTTGCCTTCCGGCATGCGCCACCGAACGACATACATCGATTCTCGCTCGCGGTCTTCCAGTTATAAGGTTTACGACGATGCCTACGTTCCAATTCGAGGCGATGGATCCGACCGGCAAAGAGATCAAGGATGTGATCGAAGCCGTGAACGAGGAGGAAGCCCAGGCGACGATTCGCCAAATGGGCTACTACGTCACGAAGATCTCGGCGAAGAAGGTCCGAAAAGGGGCCGCGAAGAAAAGCGATAAAGGAAAGAATCGCAGCTTCGTGATCGGTGGTGTGAAGTCGAAAGATCTCACGACGTTTACTCGCCAATTATCGATCTTGCAGGACGCCGGTTTGCCGATTCTGCGCAGCCTGAAAATCTTGGAGACTCAGTCGAAGCCCGGCAAGCTCAAGAATTCATTGATGGACGTTTGCGAAGATATCGAATCCGGGTCGACGTTGTCGGAATCGATGTCGAAGTGCCCAAAGGTGTTCGATCGCTTGTACGTCAACATGATCAAAGCGGGAGAAGCGGGCGGTGCGTTGGAAGTGATCTTGCGCCGTCTGGCAGAGTTTCAAGAAAAGTCGCAATCGTTGAAGCGCAAAGTCAAAGGGGCGATGGTTTATCCGGTCGTCGTCGTGCTTGTGGCCGTCGGCATTTTGGTCTTTATCATGATCAAGATCGTGCCTGCGTTCGAGAAGATCTTCAAAGACTTCGATGCCGAACTTCCCGGCATGACGCAATTGCTCATCAACTTGTCGAACTGGGTAGCCAACTACTGGTTTCTCATACCGTTGTTTCCGATCTCGATCGTGTTGATGGTGAAGTTGATTTGTAAATTCAAAGCCGGCCGTATGGGCTGGCATTTATTTACCTTGAAGTTTCCGGTCTTCGGGCAGATCGTCGAAAAGAACATCGTCGCTCGCACGACGCGCACGTTGGGGACGTTGGTGTCCAGCGGCGTGCCGATTCTCGAGGCGCTCAATATCACGCGCGAAACGAGCGGCAACGCCGTATTCGAACAACTCTACGGCCGCGTTTACGACTCCATTCGCGAAGGAGAATCGATCGCCAAACCGATGCGCGATTACTCACGCACGAAATTCAACATCATCGCCGCATTCTTTTGGGTTGCGTTCGTACCGGTCGTCGGCATCTTGATTTACATCATGCGGGCCACGCAGCGCATCATCGACGATCTCGTGGTCAATATGATCGACGTCGGCGAAGAAACGGGCGAACTCGATAAGATGCTTTATAAAGTCGCCGACAACTACGACGAAGAGGTCGATGTATTGACGGAAAGCCTTGTCAGCTTGCTCGAGCCGTTGTTGATCGTGGTGTTGGGAGTCATGGTCGGCTTTATCGTGATCGCATTGTTCTTGCCGCTGGTCGCGCTGATTCAAAAGTTGAGTTAGTCACGGGATTCGATCGAGGGTTTGGTTCGGAAAACATTTCTCGTATTAGACGCGTTAGATTTCGGTCGTGCGACGATGTCCGCAGCGGTCGAGTTTTCAAGGAGATAGAGACATGGCGGCGCAGCAAAGTGAGTGGTTGGAAAACACAAGAATGCAAGTCGCGACCCAGAGGCGTCGCCGCGCCGCGAGCGGCTTCACGCTCGTCGAACTCCTCATGGTGATCGCCATTATCGGCACGCTGATGGCCATGCTCAGCGTGGCGGTGTGGAAAGTGCTCGATTTTGCGAAGCAAGGCAGGATCATCGTCGAAATACAGCAGTTGCAATCGGCGATGCAAGCGTACAAGGAAAAGAGCATTCAATATCCTCCTTGCCTCGGCGAGGCGCAGGACACTACCGCCAATCTCAATATTAGAAAAGTGCATTTTATGCGGCATATTCAAGCCGCTTTCGCGAACGCCAACTACGGCCCGACCGCGGGTAACTTCGACACGCTTCGAAATCAAATCGCATCGACAGCTTTCGGCACCGGAACGCAGATCTACCGCTATAGAAAAGCAGTAGGAACTATCACGGCTCTCGATCTCAATACGTTGGACCAAGCCGAGGCACTTGTCTTTTGGCTCGGAGGAATGCCGACTCCCGTCGATGGGACTACCGGACTTCCTATCGTCGCGAATCGGCTCTTCGGTTTTAACCGAGATCGAGATAACCCCTTCCGTCGCGATTCTACGGCGCAAGAACTGGTCGACGCGATGCGGTTTCGTACGGACTCGTTATTCGACTTCGTGCAAGATCGCTTGATCGACAACGATGACGACGGGTGGTTGGAGTATTCACCGACGAGTTATCGCGACGGAGAGTATTCGGCCCCTTACGTGTACTTCGATGCTCCCACTTATGTAGCTTCGACGACCGCGCCGGGAGTTTTGCCTTTCAATATTCCCAATCTTACCGGCTATCCTCGTTCCGGCGAGTTGTTGGCAGCTACTTTCTCCAATAGATGGGGGATGGCCGTTCCCATGGCGGACGTGTATGTGTCGGGTACCAAAACCCCGATTCGATGGAAGCGTCCTGAGAGTTTTCAGATCATTGCTCCCGGAAAAGATGGAATGTATTCGACCCCGACGAATGTTACTTCCAATGACCTGTCGACATTGATGCGTATGCCTCTTTTTCCGTCAGGCGATACCTACTCGAAGGCGACTTCTTATACGGCGAAGACTTCGTATATGAACCAAGAGTTAGATAACCTGACGAACTTGGCGGATAGCACTTTAGACGAAGCTCGCCAGGCGGTGAGGTAACGATGTTCGACTCTCGAAAAAGTCCGAAGCGTGAAAATCATCGGTATCGTGGCCGCCGCGGTTTCACGTTGATTGAAATGCTCGTCGTGATCGCGATCATTGCGATTCTGACTTCGATTTTTCTTGGCGCGCTATCGTCGTCGGAGCGACTTGCGAAAGCTTCGCGCACGCGCGCTCTGATCCAAAAGCTGCATAACGTGATGATGTCCCGTTGGGATGCCTATCGCACGATACGATTGCCGATTTCATTGGAGTCCAACGGTGCCTCGGCGTCGGCAGGCTACGCGGGAAGCGAGTCGACTCGGTTTCGACAGGACATGGCTCGGCGCAAAATGCTCGCCCTGCGTGAACTGGTGCGAATGGAAATGCCGGATCGATACGATGACATCCTCTTCGACTCGGCGAACTTCCCGGTGGTTTTGAAGTCGCCTTCGGGGGCGGCTATCCGTCCGTTCTTGTGGAGCGCTTATAATCGTAAGATTCTTTCCGTGAAGGCAGGTTCGACCGATCCGACGGTTTCAGGCATGTCTTCCTCGCAATTCATCAAAATGCTTGCGGAGCGTTATCAGTCGGCCGAATGCTTGTACATGATCGTGACGCTCGGCGTCGAAGACTCCAGTACTTCGACGGAGCACTTTTCCGCGAAGGATATCGGAGACGCCGACAGCGACGGCATGTTCGAGTTCGTCGATGCTTGGGGTATCCCGATCGAATTCCTTCGCTGGGCGCCGGGCTTCATTTCACCGATGCAGCCGATGTACAGCTATCCGATACCGGGTGCCGGTTCGTTCTTTGATGCTTCGAGCCAGCCTCGTGATCCCAGCAATCCCAACGCGGTGCTTAGTCATTGGAAGGTTCAGAACGAATACTTTAACGATACGAACGCACCTGCCGGAGCACTTAGTCAGAGATGGGTAGTGATCGATCAAGACGACCCGTTCAACCCGATGCGCGTCGGTCCTACACCTGATACGGTCGTTAACAAGGCATTAGTTAAATCGACTCGCTGGCAGCCGGGATATTCCGCGCCGGAACACGGTTTCATCCTCATTCCGCTGATCTATTCATGTGGGGGAGATTTCAAATCCGGAATCGACCATTGTTATGCGAGCGAAGGGTATACGCTCAAAACAAGTCCTACGGCAAGCTTAGGACCCATTAAAGACAGCGATCCTTACAATATCTACAAAAGCGCGACTGCGGACGGGAGTTTTCGCGGAACCAAGGTCGGCGGAGAACGTCTTGTCGTAGGCGAGGGGTACTACCCCGGGGACGGAAATAGTCTTGATAACATTCACAATCAAGATATTGGATCGCGATGATGTACGAAGCTAGTTTGATTACGTTGCGAATCAAGCCTCAAGCCGGCCGCAAGCCCGCTGCGCAAATTCGATTACGGTCGGGTTTCACGTTGATGGAGCTGATGGTCGTTATCCTGATTCTACTTTCAGTGACGGCCGTTTCCATTCCCTTGGTGACTCCGGCATTGTCAGGTCGACAGGTGCGTGAAGGAGCTCGGATGGTGAGCACCTTTTTTAATGCGGCTCGCAATCGAGCGATCGAAACGGGCCGACCGGCAGGCGTGTGGATCGAGCGAATGCCGAGCATGCGAGAAGCGGCCTCGACCATGTACTATGCCGAAATTCCCCCGCTCTATTCCGGCGACTTTCTTGATTCTCAAGTCGAGCTGTTTAATGTCAACGGCACCCCAAACGGCGATGTGATAAGTGGCGCGCTCTTTAAGGGAGAGAGCACCGACCCTACTTGTAAAGATTGTTGGAATATCGTGGTGCCTCGTGGTAGGACGACATTCAATTCCGACGCGTGGGCGAGTCCCGACCCTAAGGATCAGCAAATCGTTCGTCCGGGCGATTTGATCCAGATCGAAGGGAGTGATCTGCGTATTCCATTGAAGTCGGTAAGAATTAATTTCGGCAGTACAAGCGTCAGTACTCAGACGACACACTTGTGGTGGTATCTCTATCGCGGACGAAATTGCAATGCCGGCCCTGACGGAACTTACTCCGATGAACGGCGCATCGGCGGAGAATGGGTGATCAATTGGTTCGATCGAGCTTATAGCGTCGGTAGAGATGTGGTTCGCTCTACCACGAACTTTCCGATGAACCCGGGCGTCACCGGCTTGAAGTATAAGATTTATCGACAGCCTGTGAAGCTTCAGGCCGGATCGGTGAAGTTGCCGGAAGGAATCGTCATCGATCTCGGTTTTTCGGCAATTACGAACGGCACCACCACCGACCCGGGAATCCCCTTTCATCCCCGCTCGGAGATTGCGTCTCCTTACTACGGAGCCGAGGCCGTCCCGCAAGATGAAACTCCGGTCATTCTCGTCTTTTCGCCCGGCGGTCATGTCGAACGGTTGTATTTTCGCATGAAGGAAAACAACGCCGGAACGACGAATCTTCAATGGGTGTGGGGTGGGAACGAACCGTTCGGTCAAATTCATTTTCTGATCGGAAAACTAGAAAAGATCCTGAAGGATGAGTATTTCAGCTCGGGATATACCGCGACCGACAATTTCAACATTCAAGTAAAAAAGAACTGGCTCGACCTTGAGAACATTTGGGTAAACGTGAATCCGCAAACGGGATTTATTTCAACCAGCCTCATCGATGAATTGAATACTAATGCGTATTTCCTTAGTACGGACAAGACGGTCGGTGCATCGAATCCGGCGAATATCGCAGCCACGCGATCTAATGCGCGCTACGGTCGCGTCATAGGAGGAAATTAAAGATGACGACGGCCTTTCGAAATTCCGCTCGACCTCGTTTCAGTAGCGTACGCCGCGGGGTGACGTTGCTCGAAGTTCTGGTCGCGATGGGAGTCATGATCGTAGGTCTGTTGGGCATGGCGGCGTTGATTCCTTTGGGCCGTATGGAGCTTGTCGAAGCGGAAAAGCTCGACAACGCTTCGACGGTCGGTCGTTGGGCATTTCGCGACGTGACCATTCGAGGATATCTCCAGCCGGAAAATTGGATCGATCCCGCGAACGGCGAGCCGGTTTTCGGCCCAGGAGGGGGTGGCTACGATCTTGTTTCCGGAAGCATTGCTCCGATGAGAAGCTTCAAAATCAAAGGCGCTCCCAACGCGACCGTTCCCCCGTATGCACCGATCGTCATAGATCCGCTAATGATTGCGCCGCGAAAACTCTCGACTGCGAACGATCAGAAGCAGCGGGAGATTTGCGGTCTCTTTCCATATAGCTTGAATTTGCCCGGCGCTACGGCGGGAATGCCGGAACTGGCTGGGTTGGTGCCGAAGATCGCCCGCGTTTCCTTGCGAGCATTTCCTTCCGACATAACGGCACTTCCGGCGGCCCGGACGAAGCTCATCATGAATAGCGATGTGGCGAGCCGTTTCTTTCGCTCGACCGATGATTTGAATTTCCAGGTTCCTCAAGATACCACGCGTCGCCCGATTCAAATCTATTCGCAAACGAGTTCGTCGGACACTTCCTTTTACACCAACGACGGCTATACGACCGAAACGCAATTGACGTCGAGTGTCGCTGCTCGGCAGTTTACGGGAGCTTATAGTTGGTTTCTCGTTGCCGAGCCGAGCTTAGCGGAGTTTTATTCTTCCGCGCCTAATGCACCTGCCATGGGAGGCCCCAACGCGTCTGCCGTCGGTATCCGACAATTCCGGGTTTGGGTAGTAGTGTGTCATCAGCGAATTCTTAACCCCGTAGCCGAGCAGTCGTTCACGGACCCGCAGGGTATCAGCGAACGGCTTGTTTACGTGGACTTCATCGATCGTAATACCGCACGCATCCGAGTGAATGGAATTACCGATGAAGCGGCTGCCGCTAATGCACTCAACGTAAAAGCGAACCAATGGATCGCCGTCGTAGGGCGTTATAAAGAGCCGCTACTGGGTGACGACAATCGCTATGTCATGGAATGGTATCGCGTAAGCGGCGCTGCCGAGCGACCGACGCTTCTCCCGGATTCGCAATCGCAATGGTATCGAGAGGTAACGCTCGTCGGTCGCGAGTTCTCCGGACTCGGGTTTTCCTTCCTCGATGAAGATACCGACACGACGTACCCGGATCTTGCTACGACGTTGGCGGGCAACACGGGCGATGTTCCGCTAATGACCGGGTGGGGAATCATCGTGTCCGGGGTGCGAGGAGTTTACGAGAAGTCGATTTATCTGGATCGCCCCTCTATTTATTCGGTTCGGTACTAAATGCTTTCGTATGCCGATCGATAAAGATCGCTTCCTCGATCGAACTTGCGGCTACTCCATGCATCAAACAAATAACGATCCCATGCCGACGATGCGTCATGCAGGCGACGCGAATTTGCGGAGAAATCAGGATATGAATCGCCATCGGAACTTGAACGCGTACCGGAGGCCGATCGTGCGCAACCTGCGAAGCCCTTCAAAGGGCGTCATCTTGCTCGTCATGCTCGGGCTCCTCTCGATCTTTACGCTGGTCGCGGTGACCTTCGTCGTGTCGTCCGGTCATGCGCGTCGGGGAGCTGCGGCGGCATCGCGCGTCGAGCAAGTGGGCGATCCCTATGATGTGCTTTTAAACCAAGCGATGTTGCAGATCGCCCGAGGTTCGAACCATCCGCAATCGGCGATCGGGCATCATGGTCTGTTGGAGGATATGTACGGCAACTCCGACGCCGTATCGGGTTGCGTATACTTCGACCCCGACAACGGCTCCGTCGGCACAAGCATCTATTCAGGAGCGCCAAAATCGTCGCAGCGTTCGCAGTACAACGTTTCTGTTTCGGGCGAAAACTATTCTCCGCCGATGTTGATCGAAATCGGTGCCGTCAGTTTTGGCTGGGATCGCGAGCCCGGAATCGCGCTCGTAGACGACAACGGTAATTCAGTAGTGGATGACGTCGCCGAGAAGTTTGGCGGTAGCGACGGTAGTGACGATTGCTTCCTCGGGATGACAAGAGCCCATCCCGCCACGATGGGAATTCCTTTTGGGTCTTGGAGCTTGAGCTCCATGCCGATTATCGACAACGTCGACAACTTTTACGCCGGCCGCGTCATTACTTTCGTGACCGGAGAATGCGCAGGCCAAAGTTCCTATATCGTGCGCTCTAAGATCGCAACGGACGCGGATACCCCTACTGATTTTCGCACGGTGCTCTTCGTCAGCCCTGTCGGTACCGGGCACCAGCCGCAAAACGGCGATCGCTTCGTGATCAACGGTCGCCCCTTTAACGGGGCTGGAATCGGTTACAACCCATATCAAGTGGGCTCGGACGGGAAGCTAACGAGGAAAACCAACAAGGCGCTGTTGCGCGCATTGGATATGCCCTATAGCCCTAATTACATTTCCACGGCGGGGTACGGCTTCGACGAACTTGCCGATGATGTCGATCCGGAGCCGATTGCGATGTTGCCGAATCCTACGGATAGCGGAATTCGCGACTATCTGAATCGCTACGCTTCCATCGTCGATGCCGACGAGGACTACGACGCACCTGATGAACAGAATATGTTGTTGTCGTACACCGTGGCGACTACAACCGGATATAAAACACTCTTTCCGTCGCTTCACCGTCCCGATCTCATTCGGTATCACACGAATGAGCATCACATCACCGATCATCATGGTCCGCGGTGGCTGGATGTCGCTCCCTATATCCGACGTCGCTATATTCTGCGTCCCGATCCTTCCGACCATTTCGACTATGTACAAGACCCGAGCGGCGATGGTTGGACCCCAGGCGAACCCTATACGGATGTAAACAAGAATAGGCAATGGGACGCATTCACCGTCGATAGTGCGGGGAATGTGGGGCCGGAAGAGCCTTATGAAGATCTTCCGACGAAGAACCAAGCCTACGATGTCGGAGACCGGAGTTTCTTCAATACCGGTTTCGATGCGATGGACGGCCCTTGGGATATCGACAACGACGGCGACGGTATTCCGGATAGCATCTGGGTCGATCTTGGTTCACCCGTATCGACGACTCCCGAAGGTCGTTTCGTGAAGCCGCTTTACGCCATTATGGTGCGCGACCTCGACGGCCGCATCAACGTCAACGCGCATGGCTCGCCGAAGCACTATACGCATATTCATAACGACGTTTATAAAGCGGAAGGGGCGTATACTCCTAAGAATCGTCCTGGTTTGAGTTCCGGAACAGGGAAGATCGTATCCGAAGAGCGCGTTCGGATGGGCATGCATACCTACGCGCTGAATCAAGACAAGATTGCAGACACAATTCCGTCCGTTGTGATCGTAAAAACGCATTCCACCGGCGAAATCGATACCGACTTTCATAAGATGAGTCCGCAGGATGTCACGTTTAACCTCAACAAGCTCTTCGCTTTGTCGTATTACGGCGATAAGCCTGGTTCCAACTCCGGTCTCGCCGCCAAGGCCGCGTACCTGTTCGACCCGAGTTCGATAGGCGCTACCAGCGCTTCCACGACTTTTGATTACAGCAAAATCATTCGGGGATTCGAACCCGCCGTCGGCCAAGGTTATTCCGTCGCCGATATCAATATGGCGCAAATTCTCCCTGAGCTTCCAGCGCTCGGAGGCTTATTGCTGCCGACCGGTGGGTTGTCGGGATCGGGGCCATTCTATCGCATCAATTCCTATCGTCAGTTGTTGGAAGGGCAAGGCGATCACTCCGGAGATTCGGCTCCGAAGTTGGGGCGCTATGGCGAAGGACATTTACTCCGGCCGGACGGAGCGATTCCGGCGAACGATCCTTCAGGTTATTACCCGGGACTGGGGCTCGTTCCTCGCGCCGGAACGACCGACGTATTTATCCCGCGTAGGGATTATTACTCCGCTTGGAATGCCGATACGACGGCACCTTATTATGTGTCCACGGGGGCCCTGGTTCTCGATAAAACCGGTTCCGCAGGTGCCACATTAGCATCGTCGTTTTATCCTACTTCTAAGCCTCCTTACCGTGGCGACGACGACTACCCGCCTCTTCCGTTTACCAGCGAACGGCTCCAGAACTCGGTGTCGAACGTGAATTTCGTCTTAGGCTCCTCGGGTCGCAATTCATTCCGGCAAAGCGGTGAAACGGATTTCTTCGGCGATTACGGAACACCTGGCGATTTCGATTCCGACGGTTTCGTTGCGCTCGATATCATGGGGAATCCCGTTTATGAAAAGATGGGCACGTTGTATGAAGACGTCGATGCCCCGACGGAAATCAATTTAAATCGGCGCTATTTCGCTCAGACCTATTACGGTGCTACGGCGAATGTTACTACCACTGCCGGAAGGCCCATCACTGCCGATATCGATGCACAGTACACGCCGGCCGAATTGGAGAGGTTGCTTCGGTTTCGCGATTCAGCAGCCGCGTCTCTACCCACGCGTTTGGCGACTTATGTGAGTAACACCGCCGAATATAGTGCTCGTTCGCTTACTTCGGAGAGTTGGGATATTCCTTGCCCGCACATCGCGCCGACACCGGAACTTTCCGATGGTCTGCGGGTATTGGGTTTGCCGCTCAACAATCCGTCGCTGGGAGACCTGTTGCGAGCCCGGTTCTTCCTAGCCACCGGAAAAACAACCCTTTCCGATGGAGCAGCGTTTCAAATTCAATCGGCAAAGTTGGCGACGATGGCTATGCGCAGCTATCGGCTTGCCACCGCCGATATCGGCACAGCTCCTTATACGAGCGGACAGTTAACTCCCGAAGCGCGCAAGCGGTGGCAGACTCGTTTGTTGCAGCCTGATCTGGGAATGGGCTTGAGAATGGATTTGAATGCTCCCTTCGGAAACGGCAACGACGACGATAAAAACACGGTCGTCGATGAACCGAATGAAATTCCCGGAACCACCGGTTACAACGAACCGCTCATGGGGTCGTCGGGGTCGACTTACTTAAATTTCGACGGTAACCGCGACGGCAATTCTCTTCCTGTTCAATTCGGCGAAGAAGCGAGGCAGCAATACGCCAAAGAGTTGTATTGCTTGATGATGTTGCTCGTCGACCAAAACTACGTCGAACCGTTGCCGACTTCGGTAAACTCCCTCGGATCGGGTCCTGGTGCCGAAAGCGACACTGTTGGGAGGCTACCGACCTTAAAGGAGCCGAACAAAGTATTCCCCGGTCTCCCCGACAATAAGAAAACGCAGCGCTGGCTCTTTGCTCGCAAGATTGCGCAATGGGCCGTGAATGTCGTCGACTTCCGCGATCGCGACGCAATCATGACTCCCTTTGAATTCGATGTCGATCCTTTTTTCGATAACGACTCCCCTTCTGACACCGGTACGTTAAACCTCATGCAACCCGTGAGTAACGGCACTTGGGATGTCGACGGTTATCTGATCAAGAAAACATCGACCGGTGCCGTCGATCTCGCCGGCGACCCAGACATCAACCAGCCTTGGCGCGGATTGGTTTGGGGATGCGAATATCCCGATCTCATCCTCACGGAAACGATCGCATTCCATGATCGGCGCACTCAGAATCTGCGCGGAGACACGACCGCCGGCAGCAGCCTCAGCGGCTTGATCTTCTCGCCTAAGAACGAACTCTCCGATACTTCTCCCGCTACCGTGCCTCCGATCACGCCTACCCCCGACCCGCATTGGGATCAGCGTCGCGTTCCTCAAGGGACCGCGATGTTCGAGCTTTTCGCCACCGGCAATCGACACAACGCGGCGCTTCCTCGGGAACTGTATACGCCCGTCGGCAATGACTTGAAGCTTGATTTGGGACGGCTAGCCGGCCCCCCCACGACCGGCCCGACCGGGAGCGGTACGTGGTATCCCGTCTGGCGCCTGGCGATCACAAAGTCGCACACTCGGGGTGCGACTGATCCACTCGATCCGAATCTGAGCGTTGCCGAGCGCATCCAACAGTGGCCCGCAACCTGTTCGCTCGAACTCAACGATCCGGGCCTGTCACTTCTGAGCTCGACCACGTTCAACAATGTTTACAGTTTGCCGATGGCGATCGAGCGCGTCGTCCATTTCTCGACGAAAGACCCGACCAAAGTCAACATCGGTGCTGTCGCCGGTCTCAATCTCATCTCGACGACGATCGAAGTCTTCGCTAATCAATCAACCAATGCGTTAAGCGCCTTGTTGAGTCCCGGCGATTATGCGGTCATCGGCCCTTATCGTGCGTCGGTAGGAGGGCCGAAAAATATCACGACGATCGGCCGGACGGAAAAAAGAATGGTGCAACTCGTCGGGGGTGCGCCTAAGGATGTCGACTACACTCAGCCGCATGCGATCATCGATCTGGGAGATTTCGCCGCCGGTCGACCATTTCTGGCAACGAGCGTTAACGGGGTCGATGAGTATCCGATTACCGGGCTTTCCTCCGGCTTGGGTAATCTTGTTAAGGCCCCCTCCGGCACCGGCGCTGTTGATAATTCTGCGCTCACCGCAGCCGCGCTCTTGGATGCGCAACAGATTCGCCCGCCGTTGGGAATTGCCGTCGGTGCCAAGATCGTCAATCCCGCCGCACCTCCTCTCGTCTTGGTTGCCACGACGCGGACGGTGGGGCTGAACGTTTCTGAGCCTATCACAAGCAATGGTCCGAATTTTTATTATCCCCCTCCGAACGTCCTTCGCTCTGACGATTGGTTAACAAGTCTGACGACGACGGATCAGTATAGTCCCGTGCTGGACATACCGCTCGATATGGATTGGGACGGCAAAACTCCGATCGCCGCTACGAATATAAATCCTAATCTTCCGGTGGATGTTTCGGATCAAACGATTCTCAATTACAAGACGGTCTTCTTGCAACGACTCGCCAATCCCTTACTGGATTGGCATCAGTATGAGAACCCGTACTTAACGGTCGATTGGATGCCGATCGATCTGACGATTTTTAACGGCGAGCCATACTTCTTCAAGACAGGTTCGACGACGTCGGAAGTCGCTGGAAATCTTAAGTATTATGGCGAGCCCGGCATATCGGAATTTCGAAACCTAGACGCAACGGGGAACGTTTCGAATGCGATTCGCTTCGGTTCGCGCCAGCGCGGCGCTCCTCGGTTTCCGGTTCGCGGGCTTTATTCGCTGTTCGATCTTTGGTCGCAACCGAATTGGTTGGATCAATCGCCGGAATTCGATACCCGTCCGCCGTCGACCGGTAAAGTGTCGAATAGTCCGACCACGATTGCCGGGACGACGACTCTCTATAGCGACTATTACGCCGTCGGTCCGGTGAAGTGGCAGGATCCGCTCGACCATACGTTGGGCTATCTCAATCTCGGCTACCATGTATTGCGCGACTTGCCGAAAGAACCTACTCAGTCGCTTCAATTGGTGCCGGTTCGCGAGCCGATTCGCAGGCCTATGGGCACGGCCGGACCGACGACCGGTTGGTACACGGTAGCGGACGTAACCAAGGAAAATGATCGCTATATCGGTGCTCCACGCCGGCCGTTTAATTGGTTGACCTGGAACAATCGACCGTTTGCGGGATCGATGGAGCTCATGCTCGTGCCCGCGACGAGCCAAGCGCGGCTGATGCATGAGTATTCGATGCGTAAAACGATCACGCCGACCGTTCCGTATAGCGGCTCAACTACGGTGACTTCCGATGCCTATCCGGGTAGGCTTGCGCCGTTCGATGGTCGTCGTGCGGCGAACCACTATATGCCGAGCATACCGGTGCAGGGAAATACCAACTGGTACGTCGGAACCGGTGCCGAGGCGGCAACCCGAACAGGAAGAAATGCCGTTGGTTATTCCGTCACGGCGCCGTTTGCGCATCTGCTGAATTTTTTCGAGTCGTCGAAGTCCGTCGTGAGTGATTCGGCCTTGCCTAATTCGCAACTAGCGGCGAATTACTACCGGTTATTCGAGTTCGTGACCGTTCCTTCGCGATTTTCCGGCACCAAGACGATGCACCTTGCGGGCTCGTCGGGTACGGGCCGCAACAATGCGATGACTCCGCGGAGCGGTAGCGTGTCGGCTCCGAATGGAGGCGACTACGAGCACTACGGCTGGCCGTTCACGGCACCTTTCAATTACATTCCGCTCTACCGCGAGCCCGGGCGGATCAATATCAACACGATCATTCCTCTCACGGAGCGTGGAGTCTCGCCGGGAGGTACGCATCCGACTGAACGGACCAGCGACAACGGTGCGGCCATTTGGCGCTCGGTGACGAACGACTTCCATCCGAGCGTTCGTTGGCTAGTTGCGGTCGATGGAGCCGGCCAAAGCGGCGCCGCCGCCCTTCACTTCGACGCGTCGAATATTTATCGAGCCCGCGATATGGTTGGTGCGACGAAGTTTCAGCAACATAAATACTTTTTCAACCCCAGCGAAGATTACTCGGATAATTTTTACTCCGCGTTCGCGAGTATGTTCAGCGACAACCCCATTTACGACCCACGTGGGACGGACGGGGCGTTCGGCGCTGACGATCCCAAAAGCACCAATAATCCCGTAACCGATAATAGAGACGATGCATTTAACGAACCGTTTGCGGATTTCGCCACGAGCTCAGGTAAATCGCGCCATGATAAAAGCCGTATTTCTTTGTTCACGAACCCCTTCCGATCGTTTATGTCGGACTATTCCGATGTGATCCCAAGCGGGAATAAGCATCTCTCCTCGTCGGGAGATTCGCTCTTGGCAGTCGATGCCACGCTCTTGCGGCGTCGCGATACGACGTGGTCGCCGTGGAACACGAACTGGATGCCGACTTCCGCCGATAGTAATAATCCGACGGATGGCTTTGAAACAGCTTCTACGACGGGGCCTTCGAATAAGCTCTTTACTCCTGCGCAAATCGACCCGCGTTTCGACCCCATGTTTACCCTGAACTATCCGCGGCCGTTCCGGCAGCCGGGCCTTACCGGTCCGGCATGGTGGCAGCATTCGGGATATTCATCTCCGTTGATCGATGCGCGCTTGGGAGTCGATACGACTTACGGCGGCACGGCCATCCCAACGATGCGGGTCAGAGATACCGACTATCGCAATACCGATCGAAGCCCGTTCTTTCGATACCAAATGTATACGAAGCTTAGTAACACGGTTACGACTCGATCGAACGTATACGCGATCTGGGTTACCGTAGGCTATTTCGAGTGCGAACGGGTAAATCCGAACGGACCAACGCCTCCGGTGCAAACTAAATTCAGTAATGAATATAATCCGAAGCACCGCTATCCGGACGGTTTCCGCATCTTGAGAGAGATGGGAAGCGATAGCGGCGAAGTTCAGCGACATCGCTCATTCGCGATTTTGGATCGCACGATCCCGGTTGGATTTCTGCGTGGCGAGAATTTGAATGTCGAGCGAGCATTCATCGTCAAGCATGTTCTCGACTAGCGCATTCACGGAAATGAATACGCGTTGAGACCGTTCTCTAAGCCCGATATGAGTAAGGTACTTCGATGAATAAAATATCCCGAGATGTCAATCACGATCGACGATGTTCATCGTGGGTTCGTCGTGCGCGGAACGGATTTACCTTATTGGAAGTCGTGGTCGCTTTGACGATCACTTTGATTTTGATGGGGTTAGTCGTCGAGATTTTTTCCAAAATCGGAAAAGGGGTGAATAATAGTCGCGCCAATATGGAATTGAACGATCAGCTTCGTAATGCCAAGCATCGTCTGATTCAAGACTTGCGCGGTGTAACTGCCCCCATGACTCCGCCCTTGAGTCCGTATATGAATCACGGCTATTTCGAATATGTCGAAGGCCCTCGTTGTGCATCGACTCAAACCTATGCCGGTTCGTCGGGTGGGGACATCGGCGAAGAGCTTGGCACTGTCGGCACGAATGCGCACTACGTCAATTCCGTCATCGGCGACTCCGACGATATTCTGATGTTTACGACACGAAGCGTCGACGACGAGCTATTTATCGGTCGTGGAGGAGCGAAAAACGGTCTCGGAATCGCCGCCACTTCTCGCTATGCCGAAGTGGCTTGGTTTTTACGGCGAGTAGGGTCGGAATTCGTGGTTTCGAAAACCAACGATGTTCATCCGGAGTTCTTCAATCTTCATCGTCGAGCTTGGCTGATCGTTCCCGGAGGGACCCCCTACGGAGGAACGACCTACGACCAAGTCGATCTTTCGATGCGGCCATCCGGTGGAAATTTCGATTCGACCGATATGCCTCCGAACAGCAATATGATTACGAATAACTATAAAGACGCTCGCAAGATCGCTCCCTCCGCTCTCAATAATTCGCTCGGCGATCTGACACGTCGAGAATGCCGCTCGTTGCATCAACCATATATTTGGCCTTATGAGATGATGTATGTTCCCAATCTGGATGCGAGCAAAAACTTCTTGATTAATACCAGCTATCAGGCTTGGGGGCGATATGCCCATCTTTCGTTGCCGACCATGGCAGAGCAATCCAACGGCACTTTTCCCGGTCCGGCTATGGAAAAGTCTTCTCCGACGAGCACGGGCGTGGTCTATGTTCCCAAGAACTTCGTTACGGCCAACGCGGCTCCGGTCGGTATCGCATTTCCCGGCGCGATGACGACGACGAACGTACATTCCCAACTTAGCGCCGGCACTCGCATCGGCGAAGACATCATTCTTACCAACGTCGTCAGCTTCGATGTGAAAGCATGGGATCCCGGTGCCCCTGTGTTCTCAGGTCTGCCGCCAACGAATAGTGACACATCGAACGTAATCACATCTCTCTTGGTTCCAGGTGATGGAGGTTATCCCGGTGCGGTGGATAAATTCAACGGTAATGCAAGTAACACCATTTATCAGCCGGTCGCCTTCGGAGCTTATGCCGATTTGAACTACATGGGAACGGACGCTTCTTATAGTTCGCCCGATTTTCTAGCGGTGGATCGTTACAATAAGTATTGCGTGAATTCGGGCAACGCATTGCGCACGATGGAAACGGGATCATCTTTTTCAGGAAGATTGCCTCGCCCTCATTACGCTCATCCCGGAGAAGGGGCATTGGCCGGGTTGCCGAAGGTTATCGCTCTTGCTGCCGCAGCAGATTCTTCATTGCCGCGACCGTGCGTCTACGACACATGGTCGACGCACTATGATTTCGATGGACTTGACAACGACGGCGACGGAAGCATCGACGAACTGACGAATGGAGCGGATGACAATCTCAATGGCTTAATCGACGAGCCGAATGTCTACAGCAACGGCACTCTCAGCGGCGAACAAGATGCCCCGCCTCCATATCGCTCTTCGTTGCGCGGTATAAAGATTACGATTCGCGTGATGGAGCAAGAAAGCAAACAAGTGCGCGAAGTAACCATCGTTCAAGAGTTCATTCCGCTTTAATGAGACGGATCGATTCAAGTCGGCAGATGGACTTTTACGACTTGCCGTTCATCGCATGTCCGCGTTGCTCCAACGCCGATTTTAAGTCTCCCAACGCCGCCTCCAAATCGGCTTGCTCCGTCGCGCTAAGCGCTTGGCTACCGAAACGAACCCGATAGTAAGCATCGACGATCATCCGAGGAACTGCCGTAACGCTCTTCGATCCTGCATTGCTCGCGAGCTTGTCTCCGGCTGCCGCGGCGAATTCTCGCTGCGTCTGATTCCCGGGACGTCCGAAAGGGATACTTTGTAGCGCTTTTTCGAGCCGCACGTAAAAATCGACCTCGGGGCTCGACACAGCCCCCTTTCTATAAGTTCGTCCGGGTGGCGAAGTCGATTTTCGTCGGATGCGAATTTTGCGACCGTAGATGATCGCGAAGAGAACGAACAACGTGATAAGACCCACGATTGCGCAATAGAGTCGGGCGTCGTCGAATGTCCTGTTCGAAGGATCGAGAAAATCTTTCGTCTCGACAAATCGTTTTTCCCAGGCGGCGCTGGAAGTGAGCGTCGACCACGATTCCGAAGCGGTCTCGATCAGCGGTTGATAAATCGATTCCTGTTGCAGCATGGAATCCATGCCCACGACGTAATTGTTCCATAAGTAGCCGATGTAATCGCTCATTTGGATCAATTCGAACCAGCGAGAATCCGTGGTTCCGCTTTGCTCGACGGAAGCGCTCGGCGTGCCGTCGAGTTGTAGCCAAGCACCGAATTTTTCTCCGTCTTGAATCAATGCGGCGCTGGTTAATCGTCCGGGCGGAACGTTGTCCGGCGGCAGATATGCTTCTACCCAGGAATGAGCATGCAGTTGTTGAAATTGATAAAAGCTTCCGACGACGTTGAATTCTCCTCCTCGATATCCCAGCACGACCCGAGCGGGAATATTTACGGATCGCAACATCAGCGCGAGTGCTCCCGCAAAGTATTCGCAATGCCCTCGCGGACGATTCGTGATGAAGTCTTCCAACGGATCGATCTTTTTAGGGCGCTCTTCGGCAGATAGTGAATAAGAAAACCGGCCGGAGTCTCGCAGATAGGACTCTAAGCGTTTCGCTCGTTCGTAAACCTTTTCCGGAGGAACATCGGCGACGATCGCGGCCGCCGTTTCTTTGAGCCCCCGTAGCGGATCTTCGTTTCCCGCTATGGGCAACTGCAGCAGGTCGGCATAGGCGCGCGTAAAGAATCGGGAGCTGATATCGTGGGCCAATGGGACGATCGCGACTTGCTTGTGCAGCGAGAAGCCCGGCGTAATGAGTTCATATTGAAATCGCTTCGTTCGCAGGCTGTCTTGCCGGGATATTTGTCCTGTGACGGAGTTATGCAGCATCGATTTCAGGGCATCGTCGCGCGTCGTCGCATAGGCCGGTGCGCTGGAAAATAGTGTGTTCGACGATAGCGGTTCGATCGTTACGATCTGTCGAACAAGTTCTCGGTCATAAGCCGGAGTTGCCGCATAGGTCGGAAGTCCCGGTTGCGTGAACGAGCGAATGGTGCTCCGCTCCCACCGGCCTTGGGAATAGCGCGAGACCGTGGTCCCGCGCATATAGAGATCGCCGTCGATCTGATAGGGTTGGTTCGTTCTCACATCGACGAAGCGTACTTGCATCACCATTTCCGGATCTTCGATAATCTCGCCGCTCCGAGCCAAATTGATTTCCGGTGAGAAGCCGACGGTTCGCTCGCCGACGATTCCGCCCGGAGACCAATTCGATTGTCCGACGCGCGGCACGGCGACGAAGAAGATCGCCGATAAGACGATCGTTCCTAGAACGATGCCGGTCATGCGGCCTGAGAAGTCGCCGCTTAATGTTCGGTTGGTTTGTTTGGACCCGAGATTCCCCGAGAATCCGTAGCCTCGTTTCCCGAGGAGCGTCTTCGCTTTTTCCGATTCCGCATCGAAGCGAATTTGTTCGCGATAAAAGTAGAAATAGCCGAGAAAAAACACACCACAAAACAAATACATCGTCAGCATCACGGCAAAGGTCACGCCCATGTGCAAGGCCGCGGCCACGCACGTCTGCAGGAAGCTGACGAGCAGCAGCAGCCAATAGTTGCGAACCGTCTTGACGCGAAATTGCAACACGAACTGGAGATATCCCAGGAGGTCGGCCATCACCAAGACTCGCCCCTCGGCGACTGTCGTGCGAAGTTGCCCGATGGCGATCGCCAGCATAAGCATCGCGGCGATATTGGAACCGACGGTATTGAGGCGGAACCACTTCTTAAGATCGCACAGCACCAGCGCGCCGACCGAAACGATCACGGCCGCGAAGGTGAGGGTGTAGTTCTCCTCACCGATGCCGAGCATCGCCGTCCCCATGCAGGCGATCGCAGCGGCGACGATTTGTAATGAGCGTTCGACGTTCATGGGGCACCGGGATCGAATAATTCTCGCCACCGTGGTTCGACGGGAGACACCGAAGTGATTTTGTTTAGCGATGCTTGCGTTTCCGTTTGCTTTCCAAGCAGTGCGAATCGCTCATGGTCCATCAGGTCGTTTCGTCGGGTCGCCGCGATCACGACCCCGGCTCCGCGGTCCCCTTGTTCGGTTACGCCGATCAAGATTTTCGGTAGGCGATCTTCTCGAGTCGGTTCGGCCGCCGCCAGTAATTTAAGCCCCTCATGCAAAGCTTGTTGAGTCGACGTTGCTTGCAAGGTTCGTGGCGTCTTGCCGACGATTTCCAGCCGCAACTTCCGACTCGGCTCGCGACAGAGTTCATGTAAGACCGTCGCCGCGAATCGGATCACTTCTTCGACGCGATGTCGGTCCTCGGCGTTTGGGTTCTTGGGCTCCCATAGATCGACGATGAGCACCAATTCGCTCTGGCGTCGACGTTCGAATTGTCGAACGGTCAGGCTTTGTCGTCGGGCCGAGGTGCGCCAATGGATCCGGCCGCGGGAATCGCCGGCTCGCCATTCGCGTAGGCCGTAAAAATCGCCGTCGGCCGAGCCTTGGCTTCGCTGTCGGCCGTTCGGAGCGTCTCCGTCGGTCGCCAGCAAGCGATGCCACACCGGAGATAGCTTGCCGATGCTCGGCAAAACGACGAGTCGCTGCGGCTTATCGACCCGAATCATTGTGCGCAGCAGGCCGAGCGGAAATCGCGACGAAAGCTTCACGGGCTGGAAGTCGTATACGCCGCGAATGTTGAGGATGCCTTGATAACTCGATTTTCTCGATTCACCGGCGGGAACATACGGGAAATATAAATCGGTTGCGATCGGCTTTTCGGAACCGGCACTTCGGCGCTGTAATTCGTCGCGGATCCAAACCGCGAAGCTGCCGCCGCGTCGCTTCTTGTTCGTGAGTTCCAGTTCGATGGAAAACGGCCGGCCGGCGAACACCGTTGGCGGAAGGTGCCTCGCGATCTCCAGGTCTTTTACGGCCTTGCGAACCAATCGCCACGACAGCAGCAGCGGTCCGGCCATCACGCCGTACAAGATCATCAGCAGGTTGATTTGCCTAGTCACGGCCGCAGTAAGAACCACGCCCATCACGAGGAGGTAGATCACCCCTTCGAAGGAAATCGACATGTGCTGTAGACGCCGCATCGATCATCGACCTCGGAACCGGAAGTCAGCGCGGTACGGTCGTTTCGCCCACGATTCGGCGCATGATACTTTCAAGATAATCACGACTGTTGCCGTGTTGAAAGCCTTTCGCAATGACACGGTGTGAAAGGACGGGCACTGCCAATCCTTTCACGTCGTCGGGCACGACGTAGTTGCGCCCTTCGATAAAGGCAGACGCTTGAGCGGCCCGATACAGAGCGAGCGCGCCGCGCGTACTCACGCCGACGTTTAAGTCTTCGCAACTGCGAGTCGCTCCGACTAGGTCCAACAAATACTCATGGATCGAGTCTTCCACCGCGACCGTCCGAACCGCTTCCTGCATGCCGACGACCTGCTGGGTATCGACCACCGACTTCAACTCTTCGACCGGCTCGCCGCTCCGGTGGCTCGTCAGCACGCGCAGCTCGTCGCTCCGCTCGGGATAGCCGACGCTGGTACGCAAGAGAAACCGATCGAGCTGGCTTTCCGGCAGGGGGTACGTTCCTTCGAACTCGAAGGGGTTCTGCGTCGCGATGACGAGAAACGGCTTCGGCAACGGGTAGGTGTGTCCATCGGCCGACACTTGGTTGTCGCTCATCGCTTCGAGCAGTGCGCTTTGTGTTCGCGGCGTCGTCCGATTGATTTCGTCGGCGAGGACGATGTTGGCGAAGATCGGGCCGTGGCTGTAAAAGAATTCGTTCGTCTTACCGTTGAAAATGCTACTGCCGATAATGTCGCTCGGCAGCAAGTCCGGCGTGAATTGGATCCGGCAGAACCGTGCATCGACGCTCTTCGCCAGTGCTTTCCCGATCAGCGTCTTCCCGACGCCGGGGACGTCTTCGAGCAAAATATGCTCTCCTGCAAGCAAAGCGATGACGCACAGGCGTATCACCTCCCGTTTGCCGAGAACCACTCGTCCGATGTTTGCTTCCAACGAAAGAACTAGCTGATGCAGCTCAGGCGACATTCCGCTTCCCTAGGTGTGTGTCCATAGTATGTCGGCTGCCGCGGCTGATCTCGTTCGGCATCGGCGAACCAGGGGAAATGCGTAGGGTTTCCCGGTCGTTCGCTCAGACTCGTTCAGTCTAACCAAATGCGGCTGCCGAACAACTCTAAGCCGCTTGCTAAGTCTATTTATTGCATAACACTTGCTCGCCGCTGTAGACTGAATAGTGTTCGACACTTCCAGCCAATTCTCGGCAGCGATTTCATGGCGTCGACGAGCGGTAGCGATTCGTCCGTAGATCGGCGCATGATCGGCGACTCGTTCGCGCGATCGCAGCCGACGAACGTACCGCATGCCTCTCAAATTTGGCTCGACGGCGAAGTGCTTTCCTGCGCGTGTCCCGAGTGCGGCGCGCCGATGTCGATTCGGGTTTGGCTCAGCCTCGCCGAATGTCGGATGTGCGGCGCACAGGTCGAGCTTACGGAAGAGCAAGAGCGGCTTGCGCGGCAATTGTTAGCCGATCGTGAGTCGTCGAAGGGGCCTCTCCCACCGGCGGCTCGAACTAGCTTGCCGGTCTGGGCGAATCCCGTGGTTCGCGATGCCCCTCAGCCGAACCTAAGACCGGTCGAGATTCTTGCGCCGCCGCCCGCGTCGCCGTCACCACCGGCGATGCCGAGTAAAGGTGCAACTCCGCCTCCTGTGCCGCGGCTCGTCCCGCCGGCGATCCCGAAGCCGCTCATTGCCGAAGTGGTCGACGCGCCCCCGCGGCTGTTGATTGCGCGACCGGCCGACGCTCTCCCGCTGCCGACACCGCCCGAAGAGGAGAAGCCGCGACTGTTCGGCCGAGGTTGGCTTCAGCACGCGATCGCCGCGCTCGTGAGCCTGATCGTGAACATGATGTTCATCATTCTCTTGGGCCTATTCCAGTTTCAGTTTCCGGCGAAGCCCGACCTCGTGATTCTCGAGGTCGACATGAAGCCCGCCCCGGCCGGCGCAGTCGGGGGCGAAGTCTTTTTGAAGGCCCCTGCCAAACAACCGGCCGTCGCCGAACCGAAAACCAATGCGCCGCTTCAGCCCAATACGAGTGAGAAGCCGCAGATGCTCGCAGCGGTAACGGCCATCGAGACGAAAGAGTTGATCGAGAAGCTGCGTCCGGCCATCGAGCCCGCACCGCTTCCTTTGCCGTCGTCGGCGTCGGGCGGAGGAAGCTTCGCCATCGGTACTTTGCTCGCCGGTCGCGACCAGAGCGTGCGCGCGAAAGTGCTGAATATCGAAGGGGGAACCGAGCGTACCGAGATGGCCGTCGCGATGGGATTGAAGTGGATTGCCTCTCATCAGAATCGGGATGGAAGTTGGAGCCTCGATGGCTTTCCGACCGCGGGGGAATGCCGCGGCCGTTGCGAGCATATCGGTCTCTCCAGCGACACGGCGGGAACGGCCCTCGCGCTCCTGCCGTTTCTGGGGGCGGGGTTCACACATCGGGGCGAGCATGAGTATCGCGAAACCGTCGACAAGGGCCTCATGTGGCTGGTCTCGCACCAAGAAAAAGATGGCGACTTGCGAGGCCCAGGGGGCGGTCGCATGTATTCCCATGGTCAGGCGGCGATTGCGCTTTGTGAAGCGTATGCCTTGACGCACGATTCTAAATTGCGAGAGCCGGCTCAGAAGGCGATCGATTTCATCGTCAAGGCACAGCACGCGCGCGGCGGTTGGCGCTATTCCCCGGGCGAGGCAGGCGACACCAGCGTCGTCGGCTGGCAGATTATGGCCTTGCGCAGTGCTCAAATGGCGAAGTTGAACGTGCCCGACGCGGTCTTGAGAAAGAGCGACCTGTTTCTCGCGTCGGTACAAGCGAGCACATCGCAAGGACGGTTCTCGTACATGCCCGGCTCCCACATTAGCGAAGTCATGACCGCCGAAGGCTTGCTCTGTCGATTGTACTCAGGCTGGAGAACGAATTTCCCGCCGCTCGTCAACGGCGTCGATTGGCTGCTGAAGAGCCATCTGCCGACCGCCGAGAACATCAACATGTATTACTGTTACTACGCCACGCAAGTCATGCATCACATCGGCGGCGATCGCTGGAAAAAGTGGAACGAGCGCACGCGCAAGGTGCTTGTGGAATTGCAAGCGACGGAAGGACACATGGCGGGAAGCTGGGCGCCGATGGAAATACACGACCGCGTCGGCGGACGGCTTTATATGACGGCGCTCGCGGTCTGTACTCTCGAGGTCTACTACCGGCACTTACCGCTGTATAAAAACGCGGTGACGATGCAAGGGAAATGAGTGCCGCTCCGGAGCCGTCGCCGGAGGAGAAGTCTCTGTCGAGCATCGCGGCTCCGCATGCTCCGGTCTCGCCGTGGCGCGGTTGGATTCCGTTGTGGCTCCTATCGCTCGGCGTTGCGAGTTCGCCGCTGCTGCCGTTCGGCTATCCGACCGATCGGCCTCGCTGGGAGCTGGCGTGGCTCTACGTGTTCGCGTTCTTCGGCGCAATGAAGTGGCTCACGTGGCGTCGAACCACGGCTCCGGCGGCATCGCGGCTCCGTCACCTCGGATACTTGATTGCTTGGCCGGGGCTCGATGCTCCGACGTTCCTTAGGAGTACGGCTGCTCGCAACTCCGTCGTCGATCCGCGCGAAGGAGTCGTCGCGTTCGGCAAGATATTCTTAGGGGCGACGCTGTTTTGGGTAGCGGCTCGTTGCGTTCCGCCCGACTGGCCGATCGTGCAAAGCTGGGTCGGCCTCACGGGACTCGCGATCGGTCTGCTCGGCGGCTTTTTTCATTTGCTGAGTTGGCTTTGGCGCGCCGGCGGAATCGATGCCCAGCGTTTGATGATCGCGCCGCTGAGGTCGGTGAGCTTGGCGGAGTTTTGGGGGCGCCGGTGGAATACGGCCTTTCACGATTTCGTTCGTCGCTTCGTGTACCAGCCGATTGCGTTGCGCTTCGGCTCGCTGAGCGGCACCACCGGCGTGTTTCTCTTCAGCGGCGTATTGCACGACGCGGTTCTTTCGCTTCCCGCCCAAGGCGGATACGGCCGACCGACTCTGTACTTTCTAATCCAACTCGTCGGGCTCGGCTGCGAACGCTCGTCCCTCGGACGACGGGTGCGCCTCGGCCATGGCTTGCGCGGTCGCATATTCACGGCGCTCGTCGTCGTCGGGCCCGTCGGGTTGTTGTTTCACCGGCCGTTCGTCGAGCACATCTGGTTGCCGTTCATGCAAGCCGCGGGTGCGTTATAGCCTTGCGGGGCGGGGTTAAAAAACGGTTGATAATCCGCTCCGGAAGCTTGCGGCAGGGCGTGGCTCTTGCGATGCTGTCGGCATTCGGATCGTCTCACCGTCTTGGAGAATCACGCATGGCCCGTTCTCGTTCCGCAAAGCAAACCTCGTCGCGTCCGTCGCGCCGCGACTTCTTGAAGACCTCGGCCGTCGTCGGCTCCGGATTCTTCATCGCCGATAGCTACGCTCAGGTTCCCTCGAAGTCGGCCAACGAACGGGTGCGTCTCGCGTGCATCGGCGTCGGCGGCAAAGGGGGCAGCGACACCGATCAAGCCGCCGACTTGTGCGATCTGGTTGCCTTGTGCGACTGCGACGAAAACACTTTAAACGGCAAGGCCAAAGCGCTCGCCACGAAAGACAAACGCTTCGCCGATGCCAAGCTCTACACCGACTACCGCAAGCTGTTCGACGAAGTCGGCAAGAGCATCGACGCCGTGACGATCAGCACGCCCGACCACACGCACGCCGGCCCGGCGATGCGCGCCTTGAAGTCGGGCATTCATACCTACGTGCAAAAGCCGTTGTCACACACGGTGTTCGAGGCTCGCATCATGCGCGAGACGGCCGCCGAGAAGAAACTCGTGACGCAGATGGGGAACCAAGGTTCCGCCGAGAATGGTTTGCGCGAAGCGGTCGAGGTGATTCAATCGGGCGCGATCGGACCGGTGCGAGAAGCCCATATCTGGACGAACCGACCGATTTGGCCGCAAGCTCCCGACGTCATGGCGCGACCGGACTACACCGACGAAATCCCTAAGACACTCGACTGGGAATCGTTCATCGGCCCGGCGCCGATGCGTCCGTATGTCGCTCGGTATCGCAACACCGAAGGCCCGCTCAAAGGGAAGAACGTCTATCATTCGTTCGCTTGGCGGGGTTGGTTGGACTACGGCACCGGCGCGCTCGGCGACATGGGGTGCCACACCGCGAACATGACGTTCCGGGCCTTGAAGCTCGGTTCGCCGATCAGCGTCGAAGCGCAAGCGCTCGACGTCAACGGCGAGACGTTCCCAAGTGCATCGACCGTCACGTTTCAATTCCCGGCACGCGGCGACATGCCGGCCTGTAAGGTCGTGTGGTACGAAGGCAAAGTGAAAGATAAGGAAGGGAAGCTCGTCAAGAATCTGCCGACGCCGGAACTGCTCCAAGGCGAAACTCCGCCGGGAAGCGGATCGCTGTTGGTCGGCGATAAGGGAACGTTATATTCCCCGAACGACTACGGTGCGGCCTACGTGCTCTATCCGAAAAAGGAATTCGTCGGATATCAAAAGCCATCGCCGACGATTCCGCGCAACGGCGGCGGCGACAAAGGGATGAAGCAAGAATGGGTTACTGCGATCCAAGGGGGCCCGGCCACTTACTCCGGTTTCGATGTGGCGGGCATGCTCACCGAGTTCATCTTGCTCGGCAACGTCGCCGTGCGCACCGGCAAGAAGCTCGAATGGGACGGCCCAGGCTGCAAGGTGACGAACTGTCCCGAGGCCGAGCAATATATCCGCAAGGAATATCGCAAGGGCTGGGAGTTGTAAGCCACGATCGTCGATCGTTTCGCGACATCAATAAAAAGGGAGGAAGAGGCGAACTGCCGCTTCCTCCCTTTCTTTTTTTACTAACGGAACGCCGGGCGATTACTTCTTCGCCAGTTCCTTTTCGATCGCCGCGATGACTTCCGGCGCGTCAGGGCTCACGCCCGTCTTGAAGCGAGCCACGACTTCGCCGTTGCGACCGATCAAGAACTTCTCGAAGTTCCAGCCGATCGGGCCGGGGAACTTCGATTCCTTCGTGATGTACGCATAGAGCGGGCAAATGCCGTCACCCTTGACGACGACCTTCGACAACATATCGAATTCGACGCCGTAGTTCGACTTGCAGAAGGTCGCGATCTCGGCATCGCTGCCCGGCTCTTGCGCGCCGAACTCGTTGGCCGGCACCCCGACGACGGCGAGCCCTTCGCCGGCGTATTTCTTGTGCAAGGATTGGAGTTGTTCATATTGCGGAGTGGCGCCGCAAGCGCTGGCGACGTTCACCAGCAGCACGACCTTCCCTTGATATTGCGACAGCTTGACCGGCTTGCCGGTGAGCGACTTCATTTCGAAGTTGAGACTGGCAGGCACTTTGTCGGCTCCTTGAGCTGCTGCGGCAAGACAGGACAGCAAACAGACGGCGATGGAAAAGCGAAAAGACATTCGTAAATACTCCGAGTCTAAGCGTGGAAGGAAACCCCGAGGCGGGACCGTTACGTTACTTGCTCCGGCATGGCGAATCAACACTCCGCGCGGAGTATCGGGACCGCATTATCAAACCATTTCGCACGCCGTGAGCAGCGCCGTTTGCACGGCAAGATCATGGTCGAGCGAGTAGTCGGGCGTTTTCCTACCGGACGCAACGGCGACGAACTCCCGTAAATCACGGATCTGCAGCGTCGCTTGCGGAAGCGGGAGTCGTTCCCAAGTCGAGGCTCCGCGCGCGAGAATATCGAGCGGTTGCATGGCCTCGTTCGTGAGATGTCCGGACCCGAGATGCGGAATAATGAGCGCTCCCTCGGTGCCGTAAACTTCGACTCGTCGCTGATCGGGCGTGACTTCGAGCGCCGGAACTTCGACGATGCCGACGGCGCGCTCGAAGCCGAAGATCGCGGTGCCGGTGTCTATGAAATCATTTGTAGAGGCGGCACTTTGCGTCGGATGATAGTGCCCGACGATCGACTTTACTTCGCGCGGCGGACCGAGCAGCGCGCACATGAAGTCGATCAGATGCCCGGCCATCTCGAAGAAAATCCCGCCGCGATAGCGGCCGAGCGTAGCGACGTGCTCGTCGTAAAGTCGCAGGTCTTTCGGGAGCCGGCCGCGAAATTCGTAGATGTGCCCGAGGTCGCCGCGACGAGCGCGCTTGAGCATTTCTTCGACCGCCGACATGTAGCGAAAAAGATAGATCAGTTGCAGGTGCAAATTTTTGCGTCGCGCGAGTTCGTAAACATCTCGCATTTCGTCGAGCTTACAGCCGGCAGGCTTTTCCAGAAGCACAGGCAAGTTGCGCTCGAGCGCCATTCGCGCGTACGAAAGATTCTCGGAGATCATTCCCTCGACGACGACGCCGTCGAGCTGTTGATCGAGTAAGTCCGCCGGCCTCGCGAACACCCGCAGGCCCGGAAACAACGAACTCCATTCGATTCGCCGACGTTCGGAAACTACCGGATCGGGATCCCACACGCCGCATAGCTCGAACTCGTCCGGGTGCGCCGCGATTTGCTGCGCGAGCCCAGGAGCGTGAACATGCCACATGCCGAGCATCACTAGACGAAACGGCATGCAACGACCTGCTAAATCGAGATCGAGGAACGGATTTACTTAACGTTGAGCATGCGCTCGAGCGCGGTCAGCGACCAGCGAGTCGTGGCGTCGTCGACCCGTACGATATTCACCGGCGTACCGGCGGCGAGATTTTCCAAGCTCCAGCAAAGATGTGCTAAGTCGATGCGGTACATCGTGGCGCACATGCAGACGAACGGCGAGAGAAAATAAATCTCTTGCTCGGGATGTTCTTGCTTGAGCCGATTGACGAGATGCAGTTCGGTGCCGATCACCCACTTCGTTCCCGGCGGTGCGGCTTCCACTTCTTTGATGATCTTTCCGGTCGAGCCGTAGACGTCGGCCATGGCGACGACCTCGCGCGGACACTCCGGATGCACTAGCACTTTGATGCCGGGATGCTTGGCGCGGAACAGGTCGACATGCTCCGGCTTGAACACGGCATGCACGCTACAGTGCCCTTGCCAAAGGAGAACCTTCGAGTTGCGGATCGCGTCGGCCGTATTGCCGCCGAGTTCTTCCGCATGCGGATTCCAGACCGGCATTCGCTCCAGCGGAATTCCCATCGCGAAAGCCGTGTTGCGGCCGAGATGCTGGTCGGGGAAGAACAGGACGCGGCTGGTGCGTGCGAAGGCCCATTTCAAGACGGCCGCGGCATTGCTCGACGTGCAGACGATGCCCCCATGTTTGCCGCAAAACGCTTTCAGCGAGGCCGCCGAGTTGATGTAGGTGACGGGCGTGATGTCGCCGGTGTCGATCAACTCGCCGAGTTCTTCCCAAGCCGATTCGACTTGCTCGATGCCTGCCATATCGGCCATCGAGCAGCCGGCGGCCATGTCGGGCAACACGACCGGCACGCGCTCGCCGGCGCGCTCGGCAAGTCGCTCCGGGCGATTGACGAGCATGTCGGCGGTTTCGGCCATGAAGTGAACGCCGCAAAACGCGATCTGCCGGCAAGCGGTGTTCTCCGCCGCCATCTGGCTTAGCTGATAGCTATCGCCGGTGAGGTCGGCCAGCGCGATCACTTCGTCTTGCTGGTAGTGATGGCCGAGGATCAAGAGCTGTTTACCGAGGTCCGCCTTCACGGCGCGAATCCGCTCCGTGAGCGTCTCGTTGTCGAGCGACTTATACGGCTTCAGCTCGTAAGCGGGGGCCTCGGCGGCAGGTGCAGACACTCGAAATGATCCTCAAGGGGGAGATGACGGCTCGCGAACTCGGTTCGCCGAGCGACCAACTTCACTCGTATTATAGTCTTCCATCGCCGGCGGGGCCGGCCGCTGCCGAAACGACGTAAATCCGGGGCTTTTTCCCGACTCTCTCGCCGCAGCAACTCGCCGCGGTACGCAAGCGGCGACGTTACCGACTTCGTTATCGGAAAATCCGGCGTCTTGAGCAAAGTCTGCCGCCTGCCGATCCGATGAACAACGATGACGGCTTCTCCGGCGCGTAGGTTCGCGATCGCTGCCGTTGCAGGCAGCAATAGCTATGTCCGACGAAAATCTTCTGACCGAAGCGGATCTCGCGGCGCTCCAAGCGTCTGCCGTGGGAAGCGCCGTGCTTGATGAAGGAGTCCGAGTCTCCGCGGAAAAGCCGGCGGGGGTGCTGCGCGGCGACGACGCCGTTCGGGCCGTGGCGAAAGCGGCTGAAACGATTGAGGCGGAGACGCACCCCGCGCACGCAGCACCGGCTACGGCCGAGAGTCTTTCGAACTACACCAAGAATCTCTTGCGGATTCGGGTGCCGGTGATGGTCACGTTGGCGCGAAAGAAACAGCGCGTGTCGAGCATCATCGAGCTGGGGCCCGGCACCATCCTGCAGTTTCAAAAATCGTGCGAGCAACTGCTCGAGATCGAAGTCAACGGCCATGAGATCGGGCAAGGAGAAGCGGTCAAAGTCGGCGACAAGTTCGGCCTTCGCGTCTCGAATCTCACGCTGCCCGGCGAGCGGTTCAAAGCGATCGGCAAAGACGAATAGTGCCGCTCAGCGCCGGTAATTCGGCGCGCCGCCCCCTAGAAGCCGCGCCTCTCGCGGCGGTAAAATAGCTTTCGTTCACTGAACCGACGCGCATGCCAGGTGTCGTGTACATTGGCTCCCAGTACGATGCTCCGGCCGTGCCCGACATGATTCTTCTGATCGACAACTACGATTCGTTTACCTACAACCTCGTGCAACGGTTGGGGGAGATCGACGCTTCGCTCGAGCTCGAAGTGCATCGCAACGATCAGATCTCGCTCGATGAAATCGAACGGCGTAAACCGAGTCGCATCATTATTTCGCCGGGGCCCTGCACACCGACCGAAGCCGGAATTTCGTGCGACGTGATTCAACGGTTCTATCGCACGGTGCCGATCTTGGGCGTTTGTCTCGGTCATCAATCGATCGGCCATTCGTTCGGAGCCGACATCGTGCGCGCGAAGCGTTTGATGCACGGCAAGATCGACAAGATTTATCACGACGGTCGCGGGCTGTTCGAAGGGATCGAGAGCCCGATGCAAGCGACCCGTTATCACAGCCTGGTGATTCAACCCGGCACATTGAGCGCTGAGTTTGAGGTCTGTGCTTGGGCCGATGGGCCTGACGGCGAACGGGAAATCATGGGGGTGCGGCATAAGTCGTATCCTTTGCACGGCGTGCAATTCCATCCGGAAAGTTTTCTCACGCTGCGCGGCAATGAAATGCTCCGACGGTTTCTCACGCTCTAAGCGCTCGAGAACGACGCGGCAGCGAAAGCTTGAGGAAGTCGCGATGCTTACGGTTGCCGAAGCGTTGGAAGCGGTGCTCGCTCATGTCGCGATGGGGCCGCAGCGCCGCGTGCCGCTGGTTGAAGCGCTGGGACTAGTGTTGGCCGAAGACGTGGCGAGCGATATCGATTCGCCGCCCCACGATAAATCGGTCGTCGATGGCTATGCGATTCGCTTCGACGACCTTGTCGAAGGGCGGACCGAACTGCGCGTGCTCGAGGAAGTAACGGCCGGCCAAGTGCCGACGTGGCCGCTCGCCGCCAGCCAAGCGACTCGCATCATGACGGGAGCCCCGATTCCGGAAGGGGCCGATACCGTGGCGATGGTCGAACGCTCGACGCTCGTGGCTGCCGACACGGTGCGACTGGTGGATCCGAAGCTGACGCGCGGCCGCAATATCACGCGGCGCGGTTCGTCGATGCGCGTCGGCGATGTCGTGCTGCGGGCCGGCGCGACGATCCGAGCGAGCGAAATCGGCTTGCTGGCCGAAGTCGGCCGCGCGACGGTCGCCGTGGTCGCCGCTCCGCGCGTGGCGGTGCTTGCGACGGGGAACGAACTCGTCGCGCCGGACACTAAGCCTGGACCCAGCCAAATTCGCAACTCCAATGGTCCGATGTTGTGCGCGATGGTCGCCGCCGCCGGAGGCGTGCCCGTCGATCTCGGCGTCGGGCGCGATGATCGTGAAGAGCTGCGCCGCGCGATCTCGGCCGGCCTCGCGGCCGATATGTTGATTCTTTCGGGAGGTGTTTCCGCCGGGGTGTTGGATTTGGTGCCGGGCGTGTTGGCCGAGCTCGCTGTGCGCGAGGTCTTTCATAAGGTGAGCGTGAAGCCGGGGAAGCCGATCTGGTTCGGACTTTTCGAGGTCGATGGTCGCGCGAAGCCGGTATTCGGCCTGCCGGGGAATCCGGTGAGCGGATTGGTTTGCTTCGAGTTGTTCGTCAAGCCGGCGTTGCGAAAGATCGAGGGCCGCGACATCGCTGCGCAGCGCACGCTCCGGGCTCGGCTTACGCAAGCGTTTCGGCATCAGGGGGAACGTCCGACTTATTGGCCGGCGGTTCGTAATTTGGTCGGCGCTGCGGAGGGCGTCGTCGAAGTCGCTCCGCTGCCTTGGCACGGCTCGGGAGATTTGCGTGGAGTCGTGCCGGCGGATTGTCTGGTCTGTTTTCCATCGGGCGATAAGCAGTATGCCGTGGGAGACGAAGTCGAAGTCCTGCCGCTCGACTAAGGGGCAAGCCTAGCGGGCTTTCGGCATTTACTCGCTGCGCGCGGCGTCGTACTCTTGCGGGCTATGAAACCCGCCGCCAAAAAAGAGCCGACCGAAAGCGTTCGCGAGGACGTCGTGAAGCAGTCGCGCCTGGCGAAGCTCGCGTCGGATGAGACGTTACGCGTCAGCTTGCTCGGGGCGGTCTTGATGTGGGCCGCGCTTCCTCCGCTCGGCATCGGCGCACTGGGTTGGATCGCTCCGGTCCCTTGGCTTTGGCTGGCGCGGCAGCGCGAAATGTCCGGCCGACACCCTTATCGGGCGTTGTGGTTTTCGAGCCTCGTCTTCTGGCTTGCCGCGACGCATTGGCTCCGGCTTCCGCATTGGGCGACGAGCTTCGGCTGGGTGGCGCTTTCCGTTTATCTGGCTTGCTATACGCCGCTTGTCGTGGCGCTGGCGCGGGTAGCTGAGCGGCGATTGGGCGTCGGCATCGTTCTGAGTGCGCCGATCTTGTGGACTGCCTGCGATCAAGCGCGCGCGTATGTCTTCACCGGCTTCAGCATGGCGAGCTTGTGCCATAGCCAGTATCGCTGGACGAGCATGATTCAAGCAGCGGATCTATGCGGCGAGTTCGGAGTGACGTTTCTCATGGTGCTCGTCGCGGCTGCGGTCGCGCGGGCCTTGCCGATGCGTGAGACGAAGGCCTCGTGGCACTGGCTCACGGTTGCCGTCGGTGTGATGGTATTGATGTTCGGCTATGGAGAATGGCGTCTCGGCGACGTCGCAGCGCGAACGAAGCCCGGCCCGAAGATTGCTCTGATCCAAGGTTCGATCGATACGGAATTCAAATACGATCCCGCGGCGCCGCCGAAAATTCACGAACACTACATGGACCTCTCGAAGCGGGCTGTGGCCGCGGAGCCCGACGTGCAATTGGTCGTTTGGCCGGAAACGATGTTTCCGTTTTCGACGTTGTCGTGGAGCGACGATGCGGAGCCGGGGCCCGACGATACTTGGCTGATGGAAGATGTGCGGAACGCCGGACCGATTTATCAAGAGTGGATCGCCTCGACGGCGGAAACGCTCCGCAAGCCGCTCTTGATCGGCATCGATGCGACACGCTTCGTCAAAGGCCGTGCCATGCGCTGGAACGCGGCACTCTATACCGATGCGCGTGGCAATGCCTTGGGACGGTACGACAAACGCCATCCCGTGCTGTTCGGCGAGTACACTCCGTTTGCGAAGACGCTGCCGTTTCTGTATGCGCTGACGCCATTGACCGGCGGCATCGAAGAAGGGGAACGGGCCGAGGCGTTCGACCTCGCCGGGACGAAGCTTGTGCCGAGTATCTGCTATGAAACCGTGTTGGCGAGATTGATCCGACGGCAAGTCATCGAACTGCGCGAGCGAGGGATCGAGCCCGACGTGTTGGTGAATGTGACGAACGACGGTTGGTATTGGGGCACGAGCGAGCTCGACATGCACATGATCTTCGGCGTGTTTCGAGCCGTCGAGTCGCGGAAGCCGCTGGTCATCGCCGCGAATACCGGTTTTTCGGCCCAGATCGATGCCGATGGCCGGATCGTCCGGCAAGGGCCTCGCCGGGAAGCGGGGTTCATCAACGCGGCGGTGCTGCTCGATTTGCGGAGAAGTCCCTATCTGGCCTGGGGAGACTGGCTAGCGAACGGCTGCCTGATTTGCCTGGGGCTGGTCAGCGCGGTCGCGCTTTATTACCGAGGTAAGAAAACGGTTTGAGCGGCAACATACAGATTGAGGTCGGATCTTGCCGACAACTTAGGTAGCATCGCTCTAATCGCTCTATTTACCGCATCCTAAACGCCCTTCTTTCTCTAGCTTCGCGATTTTCCCGTCGATTTGTTGACTTGGCTCCCTGGGCGAAGTTATACTCAATGGACTTATCTTGCGATCTATCTTGTTTGATAGTAGTTGTTTGAGTCGTGCCGCAAAGGACGAATTTGCGGGTCGTAGCTAAAATAACGGCTACGATAGATTTCCCGTCCGTCGACACCGTTCGACGCCGAGCAAACTTTTGCATATCGCGATTTTTGCGCCGGTCCCTAAGTGCCTCGATCTGAGGATTTCCCATGAATTTGTTCGGTAAGATTCTCGTCGCGCTCAACTTAGTGATGAGTCTCGTCTTTATGGGATTCGCCGTTGCGGTCTATTCGACGCACCAGAATTGGCGCGAGGTCGTGCAGCGCGATCCGGCCGTCGCGACTCCTTCGCAACCGAAGGGGTTGATCTTCCAAGTCGAAGAGGCGCTGACCAAAAACTTAGCGTTGAACGAGCGGATCAAAGCGCTGACGAGCGAGATCGCGCAAGAACGTAAGTTGCGCGACAATCGCCTCGCGCTCTTGGAAACCGAAAAAGAAAAACTCAAGACGGAAGTCGCCGGGAAAACCGCGGAGATCGTCACGATCACCGAAGACAAGACGAAGACGACAGCCGCGATCGAAGCGTTGACGGCCGAAGTTGCTAAGAAGACCGCCGACAACGACGTGCTTGCGAAAGCGGTCGACGACGCGAAGTTCCAAGCCGAGAACTTCTATAAAGACGTCCTCGTACGCACGGACGAACTCGCCAAGCTCGGCGCCGAAATCGCGAAGGTGAAGAACCAAACGAAAGACGTCGTCGGCGAGAACACCCGGCTGAAGACCGTGCTGACGGCCTACCATATCGACCCGAACGCTCCGATCGCGAACACGCCGCCGAAGGTAGACGGCTATGTGAAAGCCGCGACGACCGATGGCCTGGTGGAGATCTCGCTCGGTTCGGACGACGGCCTGTCGCGCGGCCACACGCTTGAAGTTTATCGACCCGGCCCGACGGCCGGTGCGACGAAGTATCTCGGACGGATCGAGATTTTGCAGACCAAGGCCGACGTCTCCGTCGGGAAGGTCATTCCTCAGTTCCGCCGTGGCAATATCGAGAAAGACGACCGTGTCGCAACCCGATTTAATTAACGCCGGCGGCATCTACGAAGATAAGCCGCGAAGCAACATCTACACCGCTCTGCTAGGCATCGCGTTCTTGTCGCTGTGCGTAGCCTCGACGTTGTTGTCGTTAGAATTGCAACACTACGACTACGACTACAAGGCCGAGCAAGCGAAGAAAGTCACCGTACCGACGGTCGCGCCTTCGAAGGTCGTTGCAGCTCCGGTGGAAGCCGAAGCGACTCCGGAAGCGACGCCAACGGCCACGCCGACCGCTACACCGTCGGGCACGGCGCCGATGGATCCTGACGCCGTACCGGCCACGCCGGCCGCGACACCTACCGCTACTGCGGCTGCTCCGACCGCCACCCCCTCGGCGACCCCAGCGGCCATGCCTGCGGCGACCCCTGCCGCTACGCCCGCGTCCACACCGGCCGCGACTCCTGCGGCCACGCCCGCGGCTACCCCGGCTGCGACGCCGGCCGCAACTCCCGCTGCCACGCCGGCGGCGACCCCTGCGGCAACTCCGGCCGCCACCCCTGCGGCAACGCCCGCTGCAACTCCTGCGGCCACGCCCGCCGCGACTCCGACTGCCACCCCGACCGCAACTCCCACTGCGACTCCTACGACGTAGTTTCGCAGGTTGCAATTAGGGACGGACGACGAGATGCATCGCGCAGCTGTTGAAGCCCGACGGCTTCGTCAGCGCGTGGCTCCCTTCGCTATTCTTCCGCGAAGTAGTCGGCATCGATCCGCTTGATCGTGCGTGTCGATTGCGGCGCGACGCCGACATCGTGTTCGATCATGAGCTCGGCGAGCAAGCCGCCGTCGATCAGCACGATCTTGGCCTCGAGCGACGTCGCGTACCGGATCGCGTCGCCGGTGAACGACGAGGTGGTAATGAAGACTCCCTTCTTGGAGCGATTGCCGGCCAGCGCGCCCATGAACTTCTGAATCTCGGGGCGCCCTACGGTTCCTTCCCAGCGTTTGGCTTGGATATAAATCAAGTCGAGCCCGAGCTTGTCTTCCTTGATGATCCCATCGATGCCGCCGTCGCCGCTCTTACCGAGGGCGCGACCGGCGTCTTGAAAGGAACCGCCGTAGCCCATTTTCAGTAGCAAATCGACGACAAGACGTTCGAAGAAGCCGGGAGTGCTTTGCGCTATCTGATCGAGTAATTCGCGGGCGAGATCATTTTCGAGTTCTTCGAACGCGCTATCGATTCGTTCTTCAGGCGTGAGGTTTCCCTGCTCGGCTTTGCTCGACGATGTCTTCCCTGGAGTCGAATTCCAGTTTTCCTTAAAGCCCGGAATTTTGGTCAAATCCGCTATCGTTAGCGCTCGAGGCTTCGTTGCGAGAAACGCTTTTCCCTTCGGAGTGAGCTTCATCAGACCGTGCTGCGGGTAGTTCACCAACTCCGCCATCTTTAGATAAGTACGAGTCCAACCGACGCGATGCGCGATGACGCGTTGACCGGATGGAAAACGGAGCCGGCGCTCCGATTCCGAAAGGCCCACATGATTTTCAATATAGTCGACCGCTTCCTTAAGCGAATGCGCTTGTTCGTCTTTGAGGAACTCCAGCAACGGCAGGAGCAAGGCTTGATACGTCGGAATCGGCATAGGGTGGGCTCATCCGAAGCGGAAGGCGAGTGGGATGCGCCAATGTAACGAGCTGGAGCCTGGGCCGCACGTGAGTTAATTCAAACTGCCCTGATGCAACGAAAAACGGCGGGCCGGTTCTTGCGAACCGGCCCGCCGCCGCTTTTCCAGATCGATCTTCCGACTTACGATCCTCGGGGGAGAATCGTTACTTCCAGAGTTACTCCGCTCCGCACGTGTCGCAGCAATTCGGCACCGGGCAGCAAACCGTGACCGGAACTTGTTTGCAGACGACTCGCGGGCAGCAGCGCGTCACCGTGTACGAGACTTGCTTCGGCACGCAACGCTTGACCATGATGGTCTTCGTCGCATGGACCGGCTTGCAGACCGTATACGGAACTTGCTTGCAGACCTTCTCGCTGAGCATTTGGCAAGTCGTGTAGGGCACTTGCTTCGTGCAGCATTGCTTTTCCATCCGGCAGGTCGTGTAGCAGACCGTCTTGCAGCGTTGTTCGGTCGTCATGTGGCAGACCGTGTAGTTGCAAGTCCGAACGCGTTGCTCCGGCACCATCTTGCAGGTGGTGTAGCACACGTTCTTCACGCGTTGCTCCGGCACCATGCGGCAGACCGTATAGTTGCAGGTACGCATCCGTTGTTCCGGCACCATGCGGCAGGTCGTATAGGTGCAGGTCTTCGTCCGTTGTTCCGGCACCATGCGACAGGTCGTGTAGGTGCAGGTCTTCACACGTTGCTCCGGCACCATCCGGCAGGTCGTGTACGAGCATTGCTTGGTCCGTTGCTCGGCAACCATGCGGCAGGTCGTATAGCAGCAGGTCTTCGTCCGTTGCTCGGCAACCATCTTGCAGACCTTGTAGGTGCAGGTCTTCACGCGTTGCTCCGACACCATCTTGCAGACGGTGTACGAGCATTGCTTCACGCGTTGCTCGGGCACCATGCGGCAGGTCGTGTAGGTGCAAGTCTTCGTCCGTTGTTCCGGCACCATCTTGCAGACGGTGTAGGGGATGCGCTTCTCGCGGCATTCCTTGACCATCGTGCAAACCTTGTAGGTGCAGGTCTTCACGCATTGCTCCGGCACCATCTTGCAGACGGTGTAGGAGCATTGCTTCACGCAATTCTCGCGAACGTAGCGGACGCACGTGATTTGCTTCTCACGCGTTTCCGGAATCCAAACTTTCTTGCAGCAGCGAACCGGCGGGCACTGCACTTGGCACTTGCGAACGCAGCCCGGCTTGTAGACGCAGCGGCAGCAGCAAGGATCCCAAACCCAGCAGCCCGGGTCTTGGACGCACTTGGTAACGACCGGGCCCGGCTTTTCGCAGACCTGAGTTTCCCAGCGGCCGCAGCAGACCTGAACCGTCTTGGTTTCATGAACCGGCTTGCAAACGGTGTAGCAGATGTTCTTCGTGCGGGTCTCCATCACCGGCTTGCAGACCGTATAGCAAATGTTCTTCGTGCGAGTTTCCCAGACCGGCTTGCAGACCGTGTAGTGGCAAACTTTTTCGTGCGTCTCATAGACCGGCTTGCAGACCGTATAGCAAATGTCTTTCGAGTGGGTCTCGTAGACCGGCTTGCAAACGGTGTAGCAGATGTTCTTGGTATGGGTCTCATAGACCGGCTTGCAGACCGTGTAGCAGATGTCTTTGGAACGGGTCTCCCACACCGGCTTGCAGACGGTGTAGCAGATGTTCTTGGTGTGGGTCTCGTAGACCGGTTTGCAAACGGTATAGCAAATGTTCTTGGTATGGGTCTCGTAGACCGGTTTGCAAACGGTGTAGCAGATGTTCTTGGTGTGGGTCTCATAGACCGGCTTGCAGACCGTGTAGCAAATGTTCTTCGTGTGCGTCTGATAGACCGGCTTGCAGACGGTGTAGCAGATGTTGCGCGTGCGTGTTTCGTAGATCGGCTTGCAAACGGTGTAGCAGATCTGACGCGTGTGCGTTTGGTACACCGGCTTGCAGACCGTGTAGCAGACTTGGCGCGACTTCGTTTCATAGACCGGTTTGCAGACCGTGTAGGTGATCTGCTTTTGGCAGGTCTGGTAGATCGGCTTGCAGATCGTGTAGTTCACCGTTCGGTAGTGGGTCTCATACACCGGCTTGCACACCGTGTACTCGCAGTTCCGATAGCAAACTTCTTTGACGTAGCTCACGCAGTTGATCGTCTTCGGCTCGCAAACCGTTTCATAGACGGTCTTGCAGCAGGTGTACTGCCGCTGGTCGTAGACGACTTCTTTGCAAGTCTTCATGACCGTGTGGCACTGCTTCTTGCAACCGGCGTACTCCACCGGATCGCAACTTGCCGTGCAGGATTTGTACCGTGCCGCGCCACATAGGCCGGCCTCGGCTTTCCCGACGCTCAGCGCCGTTAATACGGCAATGAGGATCGGAATTCCCCGAATCGCTTTCATTGTTGGTGTCTCCCCGAAAAACATCGATCGATTGGAAAAGTCTGGAACGGCGATCTGGTTCGCCATAGCAATCTTCGTCCCTCACAGACTTCGTGCGTTAGCTGATTTGCCTAGGCAATACTGCCTTTGCACGTCAACTATAGGAGCCAGTTAACGTATGCTCTCAATATTTCGACAATGCCGGCAGCGGAAGCATAGGTCCGGGTGGAATCGGCGGAGAAGCACGGTCGTCGGTGTTCTAAGGAGAAGGCCCGTAACGCCGATTGCGTCGGCTACGAAGAGCGCAGGCGACGAGTTGCTTACCCGCGAAACGATATGAGCAGCGGCTCATCGACGGTCCGGATCGAAGTGAACGATCGTCCGGATCGTGCCGGTTATGCGGCCGTGAAGCGGCATTCGAGCGGTTTACTTGCGGCTCACTGGCCTGCGAAAAACCGTATTCACTCTGCGCCCCGCCATTTTTTTTGACCGACCGTTTATCTCAACCTAGGTATCTAAGACGAGTTTACCGATCCGTCGTTCGGGGTACTTCGAGACCGACGAGACGATTGTGGTAACTCGCCGAGATTTGGTTCGCACCATGTTTCGCATCCGATGATTCCGTTGCAAAACTTTTCGAGTACTTTATCTAAAGGAAGCCGCTCTATGTCGAAGGCAAAGAAGCAAGGGTTTACGCTGGTCGAAGTTCTGATCGTCGTCGTGATCATGGCCATTTTGGCCGCGACGATCATTCCGCAATTCTCGGACAGCACCAAAGACGCGAAGAACAACACCAGCAAGTTCAATCTGCACACGATCCGTTCGCAGATCGAATTGTATAAATCGCAACACGACGGCAAGGTTCCGGCCGCGTTGAGCGATCTCACCGTGAAGACCAACACTGCCGGCACCATCGGCACGACGACTGCGTTCCCGTACGGTCCGTACTTGAGCACCCTGCCGGCCAACCCATTTACGGGCAGCAACACGGTTGCGGTCGCCGCCACGAATCCTCCGACTGCCGCCACCGGTTCGACTACGGCCGGTTGGCTCTACCACGCTGCTTCGGGTAGCGTGTACATCGACAACACTGATTTGCTCACGCAATAACTCGGTTCGGACTTTCTCACCAAGTCCTCGCCGCTCGAAGTTTTCGCAACGGACCCCTCGGACGAATTTCTCGTCCGAGGGGTTTTTGTTGCTATCCGAGGTCGCTTCGCCTTCGATACGGGCTTGTGAATTCTCGATCGTTGCGATAAAAATCGTCGTAACCGTCTTTCCCACGAAGGGGATACGCTCTGTTTTTAGCGACAAGGTCATGAGCGATTCGCAGTCCAAGTCGAACGCAGGCGAGCCGGAATCCACGGTGCCGAAAGCGGTCGTGAGTCGGCTGAGCCTGTATCTTCGTCAGCTTCAACAAGAAGTTCGCGACGGCCAGGCGACGATCAGCTCGAAAGAACTCGGCCAGCTACTCGGCTTCACCGACGCGCAAGTACGCAAAGACTTGGCCTATTTCGGCCATTTCGGCTATCCCGGCATCGGCTACCGCTGCGACGAACTCATCGCCGCGGTGAAGAAGATTCTCGGCACCGATCAACAGTGGCCCGTAGCATTGGTCGGCGTGGGCAACCTCGGCCGCGCGCTATTGGGCTATAAAGGTTTCTCGCAGCGCGGCTTCCGCATCGTCGCCGCATTCGATAGCGATCCGGCGGCGATCGGCTCCGAGATCGAAGGGATTCCCGTTTACCATTTAGACAGCTTGCCGGAAGTGGCGAGAGAAAATAGAATACGCCTCGGAATGATCGCCGTGCCCGGTGCGTCCGCCCAAGCGGTGGCCGATCGGTTGACGGCGGTGGGAGTAGATGGAATTCTGAACTTTGCTCCGGTTACGATCACGTTGCCCGACGGCGTCAGCCAAGTCGGCGTCGACCTCGCGATCGAACTGGAGCAGTTGACGTTTTCCGTCGTCAATCGAACCTCTTAACCGAGGCCGATTCTCAAGAAGCGCCGAACTTCTTGCGTCCGAAGTCGCTCATAATGAGCGACGAACCTGGGAAAGCAACTTTCCAGCATGCGATACCCGATGGTGTAACGGTAACACTGGAGATTTTGGCTCTCCCATTCTAGGTTCGAATCCTAGTCGGGTAGTTTTTCATTCGCAGTTGCGGATCTGCCGTTTAAGACGCATATCCGGCTGTTTCTTCATCGCCACGCGCGAATTGCGTGGCTCGAAAGCGTCTCTGCCGATGATCGGCGTGTTACGCGGCTCTTTTCGGGCGTCGGCCCTTTGAAAATTGAAGCCCGGCTTCGCGCGCGATCTTTAATAGCGTCGAGACGGAGACTTGCCGACCGGAAGCCTCGCGTGCGCCCCGTGCGCCATGGATGCGAATCAGCTCCAAAAGCCGACTTCGTTCTTCCGGCAGAAAGGTCGGCGGTCGGCCTCGCTGTTTCCGTTCCCAACTCGGCTGCGCGGCTTGATCTTGTTGGGGCATCGATCGCAATTCCAGATACGAAATAAGAGCCGTCCGTTCGACCGATTCAGTGGAATCCGTGCCCTTTACCAGCGCCAGCAGAAGCCGGTTCCTCCGAAAAAGTCGTCTGCCGCCTGATTTAACCCCACTCCGGCGTGAATATCGATTTGCACGTTCGGCATGAGGAAGATGTGAACGCCGGCGTGTTCGTAGTATTGAGTCGCGGCGGCCAGCGCACCGTTCGGCCAGATGAGCACGAACTCGTTGAACAACATCAATCGTTCGCACAAGTCGTACTCGAAATTGAACGTCTGAAAGACTTCGGTGTAGTAGTGATCGAGACCGAAATCGCCGCGGCGATTGACGTTCGTATTCGCTTCCAACTCCAGCTTCTCGGTCACCATCCAGGCATACACGAAGTTCATGCCCGGCAAAACTTGGCCGGAAGTAAAGTTCGGGTGCCCACTCGGCACGCGCATCTGCGGAAACACCGTCAGCTCCGGCAGAATGCCCGATTGCTTCGTCAGCGCGACCTTCGCCCCGAGGTAGATGTCGTCGCTGCCCCCCATGGTCAAGCTCTGCCCGGTGAGCGTCTCCTTCTCGACGAAGTAGTTGTATCCCAAGCGAAACTCGAACCACTCGCGAAACATGCCGACGCGCAATAACGTCTCCGGAAAGGAATGCGTTTGGACGCGTGTTCCACCTTGGTCGTCGCGGTAGTAGGTGTAACCGGTCTCGACTTGCACGCGGCCGAGCCCGACGGTCGTGGCCGCTTCGGCGAAGTGCGGCCGATCGGTGATGATGCGAGGATTCGGATCTTCCGGTTCTTCTTCATGGGGCACACCGCTCCATTCCAGCAGCGTCTTAGGATAGGAGCGTCCCGCCACGGCGAAGTAATCGAGAGGATCCGCAGCTGCCAAGCTCGGTGTCGACAGAAGTGCCGACAGCGACAGAACAAGCAGAGAATTATGGAGGTTTTTCATAGGTGCAATCTTCGCGCTGGCGTGCTGCGGTTGGGAGGCGGAAAACAGCATGCAGGAATCGACTAGTACGAACTGATGGTTAATTTATCGACAGATTTTATGACTAAGGGGAGCTAAAAAAAGATTTTTGGGCAATCAAAAATCTTGAGGTTGCTAGCATCGGCTACTACTTGCTCATGCCGCGAAGATTCGGCAGCGACTTCATCGCGTTCACGGACGAACGCGTGGCTCAAGGACTGCAAACCGAGGCGTCTTTTGCCGCGGCATTAGATGCGGCTCAAGACCTCGGCCGTCTCACGGCAGAGCCTGGCCGCTTCCTCTTCCGTAGGTGCCTCGGCGATCGCCCGCACGACCGGTTCGGTGTTGCTTGCGCGAACTAGCAGCCAGCTCTTCGGCCAGTCGAGCCGGAGGCCGTCGAGTGTGTCCACCTCGGCATCGGAGAAGTGCTTTCGCAGTGCCGCCAAGCCCGGAGCGAGTTTCTCGGCCGGGAGCGTGATCTTCGTTTTCACGATCTCGTAGCGAGGCAATTCTGCTGCGAATCGGCTCAGCGAAAGTTGTCGCGAGGCCAGCGCATCCAGCATCAGCGCCATTCCGGCGAAGCTGTCCCGCACATAGCCGACGCGCGGATCAATGACTCCGCCGTTTCCTTCGCCGCCGTAAACGGCACTTCGCTTTTTCATTTCATCGACGACATTCGCTTCCCCCACCGCCGAGCGCGTGAACGTCGCACCATGTTTCGCGGCGATGTCTTCGATCATCCGACTCGTCGAGCAATTCGTCACCACGGCGCCGGCCGAGCCCGAGTCTCGTTTGAGCTTGGCAAGCACGTGCTCGGCGCAAAGGGCGGGCGTATATTCCTCACCGATGTAGTTGCCCAGCTCATCGATGAGTGCCAGGCGATCGGCATCGGGATCCTGACAGAAGCCGATATCCGCCCGAGCTTCGACGACCTTCGCTGACACCCCGACCAAGTTCTCCGCCGTCGGTTCCGGCACATGCGCGAATTGCCCGTCGGGCGTGCCGCCGAGAATCGTCGTCGTGCAACCTAGTTCGTCCAGCAATCGCTTGCCCAGCACGCTACCCGAACCGTGGTTCGCATCGAGTAGCACGCGAAACTTCCTCGCCCGGATCGCCGCGACGTCGATCGTCGCCAGCACCGTTTGCAGATGTGCGGTGGTCGTGTCTTCCAGCACGACGACGTCGCCGAGTCGGTCGTGCGCGACCCAAGCCGGCTCAATGCCGCTTCGATAGCGCTCCAGCACGAGCAAGCCTGCGTTCGCGGGAGCGACGCGCCCTTCGCCGGTGAAGAGCTTGATGCCGTTATATGCCGGCGGGTTGTGGCTGGCGGAAATCTGAATGCCGCCGGCGGCACGATGCGTGCGCACCAGGATACCGGTCGTCGGCGTGGCTGCGACTCCGCCGTCGAGGCAGCGTCGTCCGCAGGCCGCGATCGCCGCTCGGATGGCGTCGCACAGCATCGGCCCGCTCGCGCGGCCATCGCGCGTCACGACGATCGGACCTTCCGGAAGCGTGCCGACAAACGCAGCGACGTAGCGCATCGCCGTCGCCGGCGAAAGGCTTTCACCGATGATTCCTCGCAGGCCGCTGACGCTGATGATCGGTTCCGGCATCGTGATTTTCCGAAGGAAGTCGCAGGTGTTTAAAGTCGGAATCGCTCACGCGAAGTATACGAATCGGCCGCGGCATGTAAACGCGAACCTCATGCCGACGCTCGGTCGCATGCCGCGGCACACGTTTCCCGGTTTCGCTCGCCGATGCGTCGCCGGCCCTTTTCGCTTCCGCGATCATCGGCCACAATACCGACTTCTCTCACTCACGTCGCACGAGGAGGCTCGTCCTAGGCCATGTCGCTCGATCTCAAGTCCCTGACGTCGCAAATTCAACAGTCCGTCGAAGCGGGCCGGCTTACGAAATCGGCCGCCGAAAACATCCACGTGTGGCTGACGGAGCCCCGCTACGGTGAATATGCGGCCGAAGTTGCTTCGCATGTCGTGGCCGGCAAGTGGAAAGAACTCGACGACGCGTTTTGGACGATCATCCCTTTCGGAACCGGCGGACGCCGCGGTCGAATGTATCCGATCGGTTCCAATGCGATCAACGACCGCACCATCGGCGAAAGCGCGCAAGGGCTCGCGAACTACGTGAAACGGCACATGGCTCCGGGCACGAAGCAAGCCTGCGCCATCGGCTACGACACGCGGCACCGCTCGCGTCAGTTCGCCGAACTTTGTGCCGAAGTGATGGTCGCGGCCGGCTTCCAGGTTTTCTTTCTTGATGGATATCGAAGCACGCCCGAGGTGTCGTTCACGGTTCGCTACAAGAACTGTGCGTGCGGTCTGATGGTGACGGCGAGCCACAATCCCCCGAGCGATAATGCCGTGAAGGCCTATTGGGCCGGCGGCGTGCAGGTGATCCCGCCGCACGACAAAGGGGTGATCGACGAAGTCATGGCTTGCACGAAGATCGAGCGCACTCCTTTCAAGGAAGCGCTCGCCGCCGGCACCGTCGTTTATTGCCAAGACGAAGTCGACGCGGCCTATTTGCAAGCGGCGCATACGCAAAGTTTCGCCGGACCGCGCGAGCTCAAGATCATCTACTCGCCGCTGCACGGCGTCGGCGCAGCGACGATCATGCCGCTCTTAGATCGAGACGGTTTCAAAAACGTCGAGTTGTTCGCACCTCAGGCCGAGCCCGACGGCGACTTCCCGAATGTGCCGGGCCATGTCTCGAATCCGGAGAATCCGGCGGTCTTCGATTCGATGATCGCGCGTGCGAAGGAGACCGGCGCCGAGTTTATCCTTGCGACCGATCCCGACGCCGATCGAGTTGGCTGCGCCGCGCGAGTAAAGGCCGGCGGGGAATGGCGCACGTTTACCGGCAATCAGATCGGCGCACTGCTGACCGATTACGTGCTCGAACGTCGCAAAGGGGCCGGCTCGTTGTCACCGAAACACTATGTCGTAAAGACGCTCGTCACGACCGACATGGTTCGCCGCATCGCGGATAGCTACGGAGTCCGTACGATCGGCGATCTGCATGTCGGCTTCAAGTGGATCGGGCGGGCGATCGATCTCGAAGGCCCCGCCGAATTCGTGCTCGGTACGGAAGAGTCGCACGGTTATCTCACCGGCACGCACGCACGTGATAAAGACGCCAACGTCGCGGCCATGCTCTTGGCCGAGCTCGCCGCGCGCGTGAAGTCGGAAGGAAAGACGCTGCATGAGAAGCTCGACTCGCTCTATTGGCAACATGGTTGCCATGTCGAACGGCTTTACAACCAAAGCCTGCCCGGCAGCGAAGGAATGGCGAAGACGCGCAAGCTCATGGAGACCTTGCGAACTACGCCTCCGGCCACGCTCGGGGGCTTGAAAGTGCGGCAGGCGCGCGACTATCTTAATCTCACGATCAAGACTCCGTCCGGCACGTCGAAACCCCTCGTCGCGGAAAAGGGAGATATGATCGTGCTCGATTTCGCCGACGAAGGAAACTTCGTCGCCGTTCGCCCGTCGGGCACGGAGCCGAAAGTGAAATACTATATGTTCGCGTATGAACCGGCCGAGCAGTTGGCGAATTTAGAAGTCGCGAAGCAAGAGCTCACGGAGCGATTGATCCGCATCGAAAAGGATTTCCAAGCAATCGCCGCCTCGCTTTGATTATCGAGCGCTTAAGCAATGAAAAAGGGAGCGGAAAGCCTCGGCTTTCCGCTCCCTTTTCTTATCGGCAGTACGCGCAGCGCGTTTAGCCTTGCTGAACTTTCTTCGCCGAAGCTCGCGCCACGGCGAGGCATTCCTTAATGTCGGCGATCGGATCTTTCGGGTTCTCTTCGTACTCGAGCGACAGCGCTCCGTCGGCCGGGAACTTCACCTCGCGCAAAGCGACGAAGGTTTGATCGACGTTCATGTGCCCCTTGCCGAGGATCACCCCCTTGGTCTTGTCCTGCATGTCGGCGAAGTCCTTGAGATGCACGCCGTAGAGCCGGCCCTTGAGGGCGCGGATCACGTCTTCCGGCTTCTCGCCCGAGCGGATGTAGTGGCCCAAGTCGGCACAAGCGCCGATCCGTTCGTCGTGCTTTTCGATCGCATGCAAGACGTCGGTCACTTTGTTGTAGCGATGCGTCGGGCCGTGGTTGTGGATCGCCACGCGAATGTCGAACTCCTTGACCAGCGAGTCGAGATTCTCGAACGAATCGGGATCGGGATCGGCCGTGATGTTGCGGATGCCGGCGGCCTTGGCGAACTGGAACAACTTCTTGTTCTTTTCGTAGTCCTTCGTCAGCCGGTTCACGCCGTGCGCCGAGATCACTTGGCCGTATCCTTCGAGCTTCTCCTTGAGCGCCGCGATTTGCTCTGCGGTGCTGTCCGGGCTGAACATGCCGCCGAAGAATTCGATGTCGCGAACTTCGAGATCGTGGCAATGTTGCAACGCATTGTCGAGGGCGTAGCCGCGGAGCGAGTAGATCTGCAACCCGACTTCGAAGCCCTCGAAGTCGGCAGCTTGTAGCACGCGCGACATGAACGAAGAGGCGGCCAATCCGCCCGCAGCGACCGCCGCAGTTTTCAGAAAGCTTCGACGTGGGACGTTCCGCGACATAAGGACGACTCCGAGTGCAAGAGAAATGGACTGCTGGGATGCAGCGAATGATTGGAGAACTTACGAATCGGCTGCGGAATCGCAGCCGACCGGCCGATCGTGCCTGAAAGCCGAATCGGAAAGTTTCCCTATACTAACGCGCCAAGATCGCATCCGCCGGCCGCGCAGGTCGAGGAATTGCGGTACGCTAGAGATCGCGATTCCGCGCGGCGGGCTTCAACACGGCGGGATGCAACGGGCCGACGCGGCGGTGCTGCCGACGGCGCTCGAAGCGCTGTGGCGCAGCGGAAAGAAGGGGATTGCGGCGAGGCCGTCATGCCCGGCCGATCCGGGGCACTACCCTTGCGGGCGTGGGGCCGTGATCAGGTCGAGCGAGAGAAGAGCCAAAACGCCCATTCCGAAAAACAATACGGCCGACATCGTTAATCCTTAGCCCCCGCGGGCGGTAATCCATTCGTCGAAACAGCGGCAAATCACACTGAGCATTCCGCTTTCGACTTCTCGTTAGGTATGTTGCCGTCGTGAAGACGAGCGTCACACCTATTTAGCAACTTCCGAATAATCTAGAAGTGCTAGCACTCGAAGCCGGTGAAACCCGAGCGAACTCGCCTTCCGAAACCTCTCTCCGATAAAAACCGCATATCCGTTGCAGCCGGTCTTTCTCGGAGCAGTCGGATAGAATGCGCTATATCCTCACAACACGCAAGTACAGCCCTAACAGTTTTTTCGAGGGAATCGTGGTTGACGACGGTCCGATCGAAGGGGAGCCGAAAAAGAAAAAAACTCGCGGTAGCCGCGCGTCGGATCCGGCAGCCCAACTCTCCGCAGAAACACCGGCCGAAGAAGCCGTGATCGCCGACGATGTGACGTTGCCGAAGCCTGAAGAACAAGCCACGGCCGACGCGGTTGATTCCGAGACTGTCGATCCCGAAACGAAGTCCGTGATCCTCGAATTCGGCCTAGGATACGGCCGCGCAGCCGCACGCGTGAAGGAGTTTCCGCACAAGCCGGGGGTCTATCTGATGAAGGATAGCACCGGTCGGGTCATCTACATCGGCAAAGCGAAAGACCTACGGAATCGGGCTTCGAGCTACTTCCTCAAGGTCGCCGCCGTCGAACGTCGGACGGCGGAACTAGTCCGCGAAATCTGCGACATCGACTACATCGAGTGCGACAGCGAAGTCGATGCGCTCTTGGCCGAGTCGCGGTTGATCAAAGACATTCAACCGAAATTCAATCAAGACCTGAAAGACGACAAGTCGTTTCCGTATCTCGAAATCTTCGTGCGCGAAGACTTTCCTCGCGTCGAATTCACGCGCGAGCCGCAAGACCGCGGCACGAAGCTTTACGGGCCGTTCGCCTCGGCCGGAAGCTTGCGCGGCGCGATCGCCGTGCTGCAAAAAGTCTTCAAGTTCCGCACCTGCTCGCTCGATATCGCGGCCGACGACGATCGTTGGCGTTGGTTTCGGCCCTGCCTCTTGGCGAGCATCGATCAATGCACCGCGCCATGCAACATGCGGATCTCGAAAGAGGAATATCGCAAAGACATCGACCGGCTCCGGATGTTCTTAGACGGCAATAAGAAGAAGCTTTTGACGGAAATGCGGGCTGAAATGGCCGTAGCGGCGAAAGGCTTGTTGTTCGAGAAAGCCGGCCGCTTGCGCGATGAGATCCGCATGCTGGAAACTCTTGACGACCGGGGCGAGCTCGATACGCATGAGCAGCCCGAGGTGTTCTTCATCGATCCGAAGAAGGGGCTCGCCGGATTGAAGAAGGTGCTCGGCATGGACAAAACTCCGCGGACGATCGAAGGAGTGGATATCGCACACTTGCAGGGAGGAGAGACGGTCGCTTCGCTCGTGCAATTCATCGACGGCCTGCCGTTCAAGCCGGGCTACAAGCGCTACAAGATCCGAAGCGTGACCGGCATCGACGACTTCGCGAGCATCCATGAAGTCGTCGCTCGGCGCTTCAAGCGGCTCGAAGACGAAGGAGGATTGTTTCCCGATATCTTGCTCATCGACGGCGGCAAGGGACAACTCAACGCCGGCCTCGCGGCGTTTCGCGCGCTCGACATCACGCCGCCGACGATCATCTCGCTCGCGAAGCGCGAAGAGGAGATTTACATTCCCGGCGCCGACGAGCCGCTCAGGCTCAGTCGACATGCCTACGCGCTACGGCTCTTGCAATACGTGCGCGATGAGGCGCATCGGTTCGCGCAGCATTATCATCACATGCTGCGCCGCAAAACGACCTTCGGCGACGACACGAAGTAGCACTGCAAAGTAGCGGCGCATGCGCTCGCTTGAATTGTGCTTCTTCGTTCGCTTCGGCAGCTTGTGAAGTGGCCCGACCACAGGCTTTCGTGCAGTCTTCCGATGCGCGCAAAAGGCCACGATTTCGGACTTTTTTCCCAGCGAAGCTTGCAATAACGAGATCCGCCGATATGATCTGAATCCGTGGGAAACTTGCCCATGCAGTTTCGGTAAGCTGAGACTGTGTGGTTTTAGAGCCCATTGCTCTTAGGCAGTTCGGAAACGGAGTTCCGCAATAAACCGTCGACTCGGTTGCCGTAAGGCATCCGGCTCGACGATGACGGGCGCTTCGATCTCGAGTACGTCGACCCATGGCCGCTTCGGCAGCAGACTTGATCCTCGGAGAATTTTCCCGCACGCTCGATGAGCGCTTTCGCGTGGCGGTGCCGAGCGAAATGGTCGCGCTGTTGGGAGCGACGGATGGTCGCTGTGTGCTCGCGAAAGAACGGCCCGGGTGTCTCAGCCTTTGGGAAGCGAAGGCTTGGACCGAACGCATGCAGGCCGGCGTCGAATTGATTCGGGCCAAGATGCGGGCAGGGAAGTTGGATGGGCGCTCGTCGCAAGTGCAAGTGCTCGGGCGCTTGCTTTCGACCCGACATGCCGAAGTGCAACTCGGCGATCGAGGGCGTTTGTTGGTGCCCGACGGTTTCCGCGGCTTTCTTAAAGCCGTGGGAGGAGGAGAAGTGATGCTCGTCGGCGCCGGCGTCTGTATCGAGATTTGGCATCCGCCGTCGTGGCTCGATTATCTCGAACGGCGCATGCCTCGCTTCCGAAAACTATTCGATCAACTCGCCGATTGATTTTTGGCCGATTGATTTTTGATTGTGCGATCCGCAATCGGTTTTTAACACGTTTACGATATCCGGCTCGGTGCGGAGGGTTTGCTCTTCGTTTTGCTCCCGTTGTCACCCGGTGCAGCTTGGCGAATCCAGGGATTGGAAAATTGGCTAGGACGGCCTCAGAGTCTCCTCCCCCGAGCCGGATACTTTTTCAAGCAGTGGTCGGTGGTCAGTTGTCAGTGATCAGATAGGAAGTTCGCTTCCCAAGCTGAACACTGAACACCGGCCACTGACCACTTCCCGCAGCACTCAATCGATGATCGTTTGCGTTTCCAGTTCTTTGCCGCGTGGGTCGCCGCCGCGGCTGTTGCGGCGTTGAATCGCCGCCGCGATGAAGTCGCGGAACAGCGGGTGTGCGGCGATCGGCTTGCTCTTGAATTCCGGATGGAATTGCACGGCCAAGAACCACGGATGGGCCGGGTATTCCAAAATTTCGACGAGCGCTCCGTCGGGGCTTTTGCCCGTGAAACGGAGCCCGTGTGCCTCAAATTGCTGACGGTAAACGTTGTTGAACTCGTAGCGATGGCGATGGCGCTCGGTGATTTGCGCCGCGCCGTAAGCCGCTTCGGCCTTGCTGCCGGCTTCGAGCATGGCGGGCTGCGCGCCGAGACGCATCGTGCCTCCCATGTCGGTAATCGTCTTTTGTTCGTTGAGCAAGCAAATCACGGGATGCTTGGTGTCTTTGCTGAACTCGGTCGAGTGTGCTCCTTCGAGACCGATCACGTTACGGGCGAATTCGATCGCGGCGCATTGCATGCCGAGGCAGATGCCGAAAAACGGGATGTCGCGCATCCGCGCAAAGCGAATCGCCTCGATCTTTCCTTCGATCCCGCGCTCGCCGAAGCCGCCGGGAATGAGAATGCCGTCGTAGCCCGACAGGAGGCGTTCGGGCCCTTCGCGTTCGACTTCTTCCGCCTGAATCCGTTGGATGCGCACTTGCGCGTGGTTGGCGATGCCGGCATGGTCGAGCGATTCGTAGATCGATTTATACGCGTCGCGATGCTCGGCGTATTTGCCGACGACGGCGATGCTGATCTCTTCGCGCGGATTGCGCAAGCGATGCAGTAGCTCTTTCCACTGGTCGAGCTTCAATCGACCGGCTGGCAGGTTCAGCCGTTTGCAGATCAACTCGTCGAGTTTGTTTTCGACCAAGCTGAACGGCACTTCGTAGATCGAGAAGTCTTTGTCTTTCTCTTCGATCACGGCTTCGAGCGGCAGATTGCAGAACAGCGCGATCTTTTCGCGGTCTTCGCGGCTGATCGTCCGCTCGGTGCGGCAAATCAGCACGTCGGGCTGGATGCCGATCTCGCGCATCTGGCCGACCGAGTGCTGCGTCGGCTTGGTCTTCAATTCGCCGGCCGCTTTGAGATACGGAACCAGCGTGAGATGGATGTAGAGGCAATTCTCTTTGCCGATATCAAGCGAATATTGCCGGATCGCTTCGAGAAACGGCAGGCTTTCGATATCGCCGACCGTGCCGCCGATCTCGGTGATGACGACATCGACGTCGTCGGCCGCGAGCTTCGCCACGCACGACTTGATCTCGTTCGTGATATGCGGAATGACCTGCACGGTCTTGCCGAGGAACTCGCCGCGCCGTTCCTTATTAATGACCGAAAGATAGATCTGACCGGTCGTGTAGTTCGAGTCGCGCGTGAGGGGGCCGTTCGTGAAGCGCTCGTAGTGGCCGAGATCGAGGTCGGTCTCGCTCCCGTCGTCGAGCACATAGACTTCCCCGTGCTGATAGGGGCTCATCGTGCCGGGATCGACGTTGATATAAGGGTCGAACTTTTGCAAGCGAACCCGTAGGCCGCGCTGCTCGAGCAGCATGCCGACCGACGCGCTGGTCAATCCTTTTCCCAACGAACTGACGACGCCGCCGGTTACGAAAATATGTTTCGTCATGCGATTATCGGCCCCTTGCGTTTCGGCTTCTGGGTAAAAGCCGATTCTATCAGCTAGCGGAACTTCCGCCATGAGGCCCACGGCGCTTCGACGGAAACACTGTTAGCCGCAATACTTCGGAAGTTTTACGGCGAGTTTCACTCGCCGCAAGCCAGGCCATTCGCTTAAGGCCTGTCGCGTTAGGCTCGGCCGGCGCGCGCCACGAACGCCGCGTAGTCGGCCGGGGTATCGATGCCGCGCGTCGGTTCGTCGACGACCCCCACGCCGATTTCGTAGCCCGCTTCCAGGACTCGGAGCTGTTCGAGCTTCTCGATCTGCTCGAATCGCGACGGGGGAAGCGCCGCGATTTGCATTAAGAACTCACGCCGATAGGCATAGAGCCCGATGTGTTGCAGGAACGGCGCAGGCTCGGCTGCCAGGAGCGCATCGTCCCATTCGCGCGGATGCGGCACGACGCTCCGGCTGAAATAAAGCGCGCGGCCGCGCCGGTCGCACACGACCTTCACGACCGCCGGATTTTCCAGCATGGCCCGAGTCCGAATCGGAGTCGCCAGGGTCGACATCACGAGCGATGGATCGCGCTCTAAGATTTCGATCGCCAGATCGATCGAGCTCCCCGCGATCTCCGGTTCATCCCCTTGCACGTTGACGATAATCTCGACGTCGTCCGGGAGTTGCCGTGCCACCTCGGCCACGCGATCGGTGCCGCTGGCGCAATCGACGCTCGTCATCTGCGCAAGGCCGGCAAACGCGACGACCTCGCGCCGAATCTCTTCCGCGTCGGTCGCCACACAGTAGCCCGACGGGCGTCGTGCTCGTCGCGCCGATTCATAAGTGTGTTGAATCAGCGACTTGCCGGTCTCGCGAAGCAGAAGCTTTTGCGGTAGCCGAGTCGAAGCCAACCGCGCGGGGATCACGACGAAAGATTTCACGAACCGGGCTCCTGAAGGGCAGAGGTATCGGCATCGAACCGCCACTCGTATTTCGAGAGTGTCTCGTCGCACGGTGTCGATGCCCAATGTCGATGCATCGACGTTAGCTGGTGTAAGCGAGAAAATCCGCTTAATCCGAGGCAAAGCCGCGATTGTAGCCGTCGACAAGCAGCGGTCTACGGCATTTACCGCCGTTCGCGCGTCGACTGCCGGCATACGGTTCTCTAGCGGCGATTCCGCGGGTTTGATACAGTCCGCGGCCCAATCGGTACGTTGGGATCGGGAATTTATTTTCTACGTCGAGCAGTGAGGTCGATCATGTGCGGCATCGTCGGATATGTAGGAAGTCGCGAGTGCATCGATTTTCTCGTGCATGGCTTGCGCCGGCTTGAGTATCGCGGTTACGACAGTTCCGGCGTGGTGACGCTCGGCGATGCGACTCCGCTGACCGTCGTGAAGGCGGCCGGCCGCATCGACAAACTCGTCGCCAAGCTCGCGCAGACGCCGACCAACGGCACGACCGGCGTCGGGCACACGCGCTGGGCCACACACGGTCCGGCGACCGACGTAAACGCGCATCCGCATCTCGGCGGCAACGGCATCGTGGCCGTCGTGCATAACGGCGTGATCGAAAACTTTCGACCGTTGAAGCAACGCCTCGAATCGCTCGGCTACTGCTTCCGTTCCGCGACCGATACGGAAGTGGTCGCGCATTTGGTCGCCGAACAACTCACGAAAGAATTGGCCGCGGAACCGATCGCGACGATCGAAGAGATGGCGGCGCGAAACTACGAACCGTTGGTCAACACGGTCCGTGCCGTCTTGTTGAAGTTGCATGGCACTTACGGGTTGGGCGTCGTGTTTCGCGATTTCCCCGGCGTGATCATCGCGGCGAAGCTCGGCAGCCCGCTCGTCGTCGGCGTCGGACAAGGCGAACACTTTCTCGCGAGCGATGCCTCGCCGCTCGTCGGGAGCACCGACAAGATCGTGTACCTCAACGATCACGAGATCGCCGTCGTCACGGCCGACTCGCTGCGCATTCTTCATCGCGACATGGGAGAGACGACGGCCGACGTTCGTACGCTCGACGTGCGCTCGAACGATGTCGACAAAGGGGACTTCGAGCATTTCATGCTCAAGGAGATCTTCGAGCAGCCCGACACCTTGCGCAACACGATGCGCGGACGACTCTGCGTCGACGAAGCGACGGCACATTTCGGCGGCCTGAATCTTACCGCCAAGGAACTTCGCTCGGTGAAGCGCATCGTGCTGACCGGTTGCGGCACCAGTTGGCATGCAGGACTCGTGGGTAAGTATCTGATCGAAGAACTGGCGCGCATTCCGGTCGAAGTGGAGTATGCGAGCGAGCTGCGGTATCGCAATCCGCCGCTCGACGACGGCACGCTCGTCTTCGCGATCACGCAGTCGGGCGAAACCGCCGACACGTTGGCCGCGATGCGCGAGATGAAGCGCATGGGACACATGACCTTGGCGATCTCGAACGTCGTCGGTAGCACGATCGCCCAGGAAGCGCACGGCGGTATCTATCTGCATGCGGGCCCCGAGATCGGCGTCGCTTCGACGAAGGCTTTTACTTCGCAATGCGCCGCGCTGACGATGCTCGCGCTCTACCTCGGACGGATGCGGCACCTGAGCCATACGCAAGGTGCGCGGATCATCGAACAGTTGCAAGCCTTGCCCGAGCATGTTCGGCAAGCGCTCGAGACCGATGCCGCGATTCGTCGGATCGCCGCGAAGTATGTCGACTGCCGGACGTTCCTCTATCTCGGCAGGCAGTTCAACTTCCCGGCTGCTCTCGAAGGGGCCTTGAAGCTCAAGGAAATCAGCTACATCCACGCCGAAGGTTATCCGGCCGCGGAGATGAAGCATGGCCCGATCGCGCTCGTCGATGCCGAGACTCCGAGCGTGTTCATCGTGCCGAAGGGTGCGCTGTTCGATAAAGTGATGTCGAACATGGAAGAAATAAAAGCCCGCGGCGGACCGGTGATTGCGATCACTTGTCCGGAGGGGGCGAGCGCCGTCGAATTGGCCGACGATGTGATCGAGATCCCGGCGGTTGCCGACTTCTTGCAGCCGATCGTTTCGGCGATTCCGCTCCAGCTTTTGGCGTACCACATCGCGGTTCTCCGCGGCTGCGACGTCGACAAGCCCCGCAACCTCGCGAAGAGCGTGACTGTCGAGTAGCTCTTCGAGAGGCGGGCGAATCGACCTCGGGCGCTTGAGCAAACCACACGATCTGCCATACTAACGGCTCGATCGGCGACGGCCTCTATAAACGCCGCCGATCCATCAGGGCCCGTAGCTCAGCGGTTAGAGCAGGGGACTCATAATCCCTTGGTCCACAGTTCGAATCTGTGCGGGCCTATCAAGAAAACCCTCGTATTCTTTGGTGGATACGGGGGTTTTCGTTTTTCACGGCTGAAGCGTCGTTGGCCGTTGAGGCGTGTCGGACGCGAGGCATCGCAGGGCCGCAACGGAATTTGCGGGAGGCGGTGAACTTCCTCGGCGCCGGTATGCAATTTCCATTCATACCGACATGGAGTCGTCCTGGTTCACCAGACTTCGCCGCAGGCGCGGGCAATGCATGGAGTTTAACGATTGTAGCAATTGTATGGATTCTCCGGGCTTCGCCAGCCGATGTGGTCCCTGTCGGTCATGGTTGTTGAATGTTCATACAAGGCGGGGCTATTGATGTTGATTCGATTGGGCAGGTCGGTACTTTGCACGGCTGCGTTGTTCCTCTGGGGGGCGATCTCGGGTCCTGCGGCATCGAACGCTCAGGAGCAGCCAGTGGAAACTCCGGCTGCTGTAGCCCTGCCCAGTCCAACCCCGTCCGTCGAGGCCCCAGCCGTTGAAACACCGCCGGTTGACGTCCTGCCGATGCTCCCGGACCCGACGTATGCTGCACCGTCGCGCGTCGGAGTTCCATTGTCGGTCTACGTGCCGAACCTAAATCCCGGCTGGGAATTCACTGCCGGCGCGTTGTTGATGAAGCCGAGTGCCGACAACCTGGGCTTCGCGACCATCACGACGTTTCTGCCACTGCAGAATCCGCAGTGGGCCGTGCAGTCGCTGGATCCGGGGTATCAGCCCGGCTTCAATGTGGGAGCCCGATATGTGATGCCCGGTTCCGGCACCGACTTCCGGATGAATTGGGACCACCTCCGCACGAGCGACTCCCGGTCCGTGGCGGTCGGCAATCCGAACACGCAATGGATTTCTCCGTTCAGTCAGACCGGGCCGTCTACGTCGGAGGCTCCGAACAACGTCGGGATCTTCCACTTCAAGTCGGCCGATGGGCAAGTCGACTTCGGCTATGACATGGCTAACTTCGATCTGGGACAGACCGTGAACGTCGGACCGCATTCCCAGTTTCGGATCTTTGCGGGCTTGTCGTACACACGACTGAAGGAGCGCTTGGTCTCGAGATTTTATAACAACCCGAACATCAACCCGGTGCTTCCGGTCGTTGCGATTCCCGACCCGACGCTGCAGTACATCTCGCTCGATAATACGTCGACTTATTCGGGCGTGGGACCGCGCCTCGGCCTGAGCACGGACTACCGACTGTTTCGAGGGCTCAGCTTCATCGGCGAACTAAGCGGCTCGATTTTCGCGGGCCGGATGCAGCCCGCTCAATACAAATTCGCGGGCGTTTTCCAGAGTCGAACCGACAATGAGCAGATCGCCGGCGATGCCGTGACCCAGGTCGTGTACGGCGGCGATGCGAAAGTGGGGCTCGGCTACAAGCGCCCCGTGCTCAACGGTTCGATCTTGAATGTCGAATCGGGGTTCAGGGCCGCGATGTTCATCAACCCGTTCTCCACGTACGAGACAAGCACTAATGTCTTGCCTCTCGATATCGGTTCACTTTCGACCAACAGCATGCGGCATACGACGAGCAACTTCATGCTCAGCGGCTTTTACTGGAACTGCAGTTTGCAGTGGTGACCGGCATGGTATTGTCTCTCGTTTCGATGCCGACCACGACCGACGAACGATCGCCCGCGAAACCGGCGCTGAGGCGTGTTCGTCGCCACGCATCGTAGCGGCGTCGTGGTTAGCTATTTCCCTTCTTTCTTCTCGGTCGAGGCTGGAGCGATACCTGCTTTGGCGGCGTCGGCGGCTTTCTTTTTGGCTTCTTCGTTCATCATCAAAAACGGATTGGGCTTGAGCTCGATCTTCTTGACCGTTTGCAGATAGTCGAGCACGCTCGCCGATTGATCCCCGCCGACTTGCGCATGAAAGTGCAGCGAGAAGCCATGCGGTCCTTTCACGTCGATCAGCTTCGGCTGGTGCGTGATGAGCGTGCGGATCACATCCACTTGGCCCAGCATCGCCGAGCAGAAGATGTCGGGACGCGCTCCCCGTTCGAGTAACAACTCGACGATGTCGTGGCGGCCGCAATGGGCCGCAGCGCCGAGTCCGCTTTCCCAATCGCCGGCGCCCCAATTCATGATCGAGAGCACCAGCGCCGCCTCTTTCTCCAGTAGCTTTTTCACCATGTCGAGATCGGTGTGCGCAAACATCACGAAGTCTTGAATCAGCAACCGATTGATCTGCGCGTTCTTCCACTTCGGCTGAAACGTAGGGGCCGGGTAATCTCGCTCGAACGGCGCTTCGCGCGGCCCCGGCGGCGGTGCCTGAGCGGCCGTTGACTTCGGTGTAGCGTCCTTCGGTGCGGCCGCCGGCGTCTCTTCCGCTCGCAGCGTGGAAGCGGAAGAAACGAATGCTCCGGCCGTCAGCGCGGCGAACGAGCGACGGGTGTACTTGTCGGTGGGCATGAAATCCGATTCCTTCAGCAGGAGACGAGCGGTGAGATCAATGGGCGAGCCGGCGATTTCGAACTTCGTAAACCTGGTATCAGAGCAATTCGTGAATTTACCATGCTGCGAACATAGAAGCGACGAAGCACCTGGGGGAGATTCCCGACTCGTTCCGGACGGACGATCCCAGTCGGCTGCGGACGGCGAGTGCTCTAACATCGGACTCTCGACTTTCCCCAACCTGAGCGAAATCGATCGTTTGACGCAACGCTGACTTTGATCGATGATCCAGGGAACGATCGATGTTGCTCGGCGGGCCTTCACCGAAGTCTCTTTTCGAGCAGCATCCCGCTGAGTGTGTCGGACCATCCGCAGGCTTCTTGTCCGCAGCCATCCTTGAGCAGCGCCATGAATCGCAACTCTCGTATCGTTTCTCTCAGTGTGCTGCTGTTAGGATTAGTCTTGTCCGCTAAGGCCGAGGAGGTGGGGGCGCCGGGTTCTTATTCGGCAGCGTTTGTCGTGCCACTCGAGGCCGGTTGGGCTTGGCTTCGCGAAGAGCCGCAGGGATGGAGAGTTGAGCAGGGGAGCCTGGAGATTCTCGCGCAGCCGGGGCATGTGTTCGCTAAGTACAACGATGCTCGCAACGTATTGTTGCGCAAGGCTCCGGAGTCTGCGAAAGCGTGGTCGGTCGAGGTGTTCGTCGAGAGCCGGCCGACGACGCAGTTCGAGGAGGCGACTCTCTACTACTATCTCGACGACGACAACTACGTCGGGCTGTTCCGAGAGCAACTCGGCAACGGAACGTATGTGCGGATGATTCGCGAGCAGGCGGGAACGGCGTCGTTTTTGTTCGAGAAGAAGTACGACGCGCCTGGCGTCTGGTTTCGCCTCGTCGTCGACGGCACGAAAGCGACAGGCTTCTATCGACAAACGGAAAACGATCCGTGGCTCGCGATGAGCCGTACCGAGTTGCCTGCGAAGGATGGTGTGAAAGCCGGCGTGAAGGTCGGTGTGAATGCGTCGGGCGGGCCGAAGGGAACGAATCGCTGGGCGAAGTTTCGCGACTTCCGAGTTCGAGTCCCAGCGGAGTAGCTGCACTACTCGCGAAACCGGTAGCCCAGGCCACGTACCGTTTCGATGTGGCCGCTCCACTTGCCGAGCTTCTTACGAAGGCCGCTTAGCTGCACGTCGACCGACCGCTCGGTAGCCGCATGCTCTTCGCCTTGCACCGCGTCGACGATCTGCGCACGGGTGAAGGCCCAACCGGGCTTCGAAGCCAGGAAGTGCAGCAGCCTGAATTCGATATTCGTCAGCGCGATGGGTTCGCCGGCCGCAGTCACTTCGCGCGTGATCGGGTCGATGATGATTTCTCCGACGCGCAGCGGTTGCTCGCTCTTCGCCGAACCGTTCGCCTTCTTGCGAAGCACCGTTTTAATCCGCGTGCCGAGCACCTTCGTGCTGAACGGCTTCGTCACGTAATCGTCGGCGCCGCATTCGAGGCCTGCGACGACATCGTTTTCTTCCCCTTTGGCCGATAGCATGATGATCGGAATCGCTTGGGCCACGGCATCGCTCTTCAGCAGCCGGCAGATTTCCAAACCGCTGAACGTCGGCAGCATCACATCGAGCACGATCAGGTCGGGACGTGATTCCTGCACTACGCTCACGGCTCGCTGGCCCGAGTTCTCGCAGATTACTAAGTACCCTTGCCGCGTCAGGTCGTACATGAGCAATTCGAGAATGTCGTCGTCATCGTCTACAACGAGAATTTTCTCGCCGGCCATGGGTTGGTCGATTCATCGAAGTTGTGTCGTCACGGTGCGCCTATTACCAAAATAGCACGCTCCGAACGAAATTGATCGCTAGCGTATTGTTAGGGTTTCGTGAGCGCGCTCGACGTCGGAGTCGTTGACACTGCGGATCTGCTTTTCGTAACGGCGCTCATCGAAATCTAACCGCTTGGCGAACCGCTCTAGGCATAGAATCGGCACGGTTCGCCACATCGACGTACGTCTTACAACAGGAGAATGGTATGCAACTTACACGCCTAGCATGGTCGGTCATCGCACTGGTTGCGACCTCGACGGTCTATGCCGAAGACCAACTCGTGAAGATCGACGGCTCCAGCACCGTGTTTCCGATTACGGAAGCGGTCGCCGAGGATTTCCAAGCCGAATCCGGCGGCAAGGTCAAAGTCACGGTCGGCATCTCCGGCACCGGCGGCGGCTTCAAGAAGTTCGTTCGCGGCGAGATCGACATCGCGGACGCTTCCCGGCCGATTCTCGCTAAGGAAATCGCGGACGCTCGAGCCAACGGCATCGAATACATCGAACTGCCGATCGCCTTCGATGCGCTCACGGTCTTGGTGAGCCCGGCGAATACCTGGGTCGATCATCTGACGGTCGACGAATTGAAAAAGATTTGGGCGCCGGAAGCCCAAGGGACGGTCAAGAACTGGAATCAGGTTCGCGACGGCTTCCCCGACGCACCGTTGACCCTCTTCGGTGCTGGTTCCGATTCGGGCACGTTCGACTACTTCACCGAAGCGATCGTCGGCAAGGCGAAGTCGAGCCGCGGCGACTACACCGGCAGCGAAGACGACAACATCATCGTCCGCGCCATCGAGGGAGATAAGAACTCGTTGGGCTATTTGGGTTACGCCTACTACGTGGCGAACAAAGACAAGCTCAAGGCCGTGCCGATCGTGAAGGGAACGGCAAAGGCAGTCGGTCCCTCGCTAGAGACGGTCGTCGACGGCAGCTACCAGCCTTTGTCGCGGCCGATCTTTATCTACGTGAATAAGAAATCGCTCGAACGTCCGGAAGTCCGTAAGTTCGTCGAGTTCTACTTGACGCACGCCGAAGCCTTGGTGAAGGAAGTCTCGTATATTCCGCTCCCTTCGGAGAGCTATAAGAGCGGTATGGAGCGCCTCACGGCCGGCAAGACGGGGAGCGTCTTCGGCGGCAAAGCCGAAGTCGGCGTCCACATTTCCGATCTCTTCTCGCGAGAGTTGAAGAACTAGAACGGTCTGCGAACGAGCATGATCGGCAGCGATTGTCTACGAGGGTTGGTCGAGACGAGAACGTCTTGACCAACCCTCATTTTTTACCCCGGTAAGTCGGGCCGAATGCTCAAGCCGGCAACGCGCGCAGTTGCTTAATTTTGCAAGCTCGCTGCACCTTGCGATCCGGCTTGCTCGCGCCTGAGGGGGCAACTACACTTCTCGCCCCTCCCAGCGAGCGGCGTGCCCGATGGTTCGGCATCGCGCGCGTGCTTGGTATTTCGTGAGAGCGATTCCCCGATGAATTATCGACCCGACATCGACGGTCTTCGCGCCGTGGCCGTGGCGAGCGTGGTGCTGTGCCATGCCGGCCTGGGGTTTCCGGGCGGCTTCGTCGGCGTAGACGTCTTCTTCGTCATCTCCGGCTACCTGATCACCTGCCTGATGCTCAAAGATTTGGATGCGGGCACCTTCTCGCTCGCGCAATTTTGGCAGCGGCGCATTCGCCGCATTCTTCCGGCGCTGGTCTTCGTCGTCATGGCGTCGTTCGTCGCCGGCTGGTTTCTGCTCGGGCCGACTGCGTATCATGCGTTCGGCTGTTCGGTCGATGAGTTGGTGATCCTTAAAGCGAACATTCACTTCTCGCACGACATCGGCTACTTCGCCGCTTCCGCCGAGGATAAGCCGCTGCTGCATACATGGTCGCTGGCCGTCGAAGAGCAGTTCTATCTCGTCATTCCGCTGCTGTTTGGGATCGTCGTTCGTTTCGGTCGACGAAGTTGGTTGGAGCCGATCGTCGCCCTGATCACGATGCTCAGCTTCGCGGCCGGTTTCTATGGAGTGTTCAGCGAGAACCAAGCCGCGTATTTCAAACTCTCGACCCGAGCCTGGGAGCTCTTGGCCGGGGTAGCGCTAGCGATTCGTTTGTACAACCGCTCGCCCGTCGCCGGCTTCCCTGTCGCTATGCGGTGGCGCGAAGCTTTCGCGGCTCTCGGCCTGGCGGGGATCGTGCTGCCATGCTTGTGCTACGACGCTCGGACTCCGTTTCCCGGCTTGGCCGCGCTGCCGCCGGTCGTCGGCGCGATGTTGCTCATCGGCTTAGGAGCCGATACCCAGCGCAAGACCTGGGTGCATCGGCTGCTCGAGTCTCGCAGCGCCGTGTATATCGGGTTGATCTCTTACTCGCTCTACCTTTGGCATTGGCCGTTGATCGTTTTCTTTAAGCAAGGAAACGTCGCGCCGCCGACGAACTTCGAGCGCGTGTTATTGGTTGCTATGTCCCTGGCGCTGGCCGTCGTCACGCAGCGTTGCATCGAAACGCCGTTTCGCCAACGACGCTGGCTCGCCTCGCGATCCAGCCTGATCGTAACGACTGCCGTGGTGTTGATCGCCTTGCATGCCGGTGGAAAAAAGCTGCGCAGCACGAACGGTTGGGTCGAGCGCTTGCCGCCGCATGCCCGAATCATCGCCGACACCGGAGTTTGCGATCCACGGTTTATGACCATTCACTTCGCCGCACACGTGCCGGATCAGTTGCTCAAGGTCGGTGCCGAAGGATCGGAGCCGGAGTTGCTTGTGTGGGGCGATAGCCATGCGATGGCGATCATGCCGGGAGTCGACGAAATCTGTCGAGCGTCGGGTGTCGTCGCGCGCGGCGTCGTGCATACCGGACTGTCGCCGATCGCCGCGCATCTCGCGTCGGATTCGCCCCGCATCATCGCCGACACGAACGCTCTGAGCGATGCAGTGAAAAACTATCTCAAGTCGAGCAGGATTCGGGCAGTGATCTTGGCGGCTCGCTGGGGCGTTTATCAGCCGCATCCTCGATTTACCGAATCCCTTCTGCAAACGGTGGACGAACTCAACTCGTTCGGTTGCCATGTCTATTTCATGAAGGATGTGCCGGAGTACGACTGCGACGTCGTCGCCAGGCTCACTCAATCCGCTTGGCACGGGCATGCCTCAGCGCCCCTTTCGGTTTCTGTCTCGCCGCAAGAGTATGCAACCAAGAATCCATTTTATGAGACCTTGCTTCCTCAGTTGATCGCGCACGGCGCGACGATCCTCGATCCCATTCCGGTCTTGCAGGCTCGGACGAACTCGCTCGAAATTCCTGCGAGCGACGCCGGCGGATTATTCTATCGAGATACGCATCACCTGAGCGGATACGGAGGTAAGGCGATCAAGCCGATGTTTACGCCCGTAGTCGATACGCTGCTCGCGCAGCGCTCGATCCCTCCGATACAGTCGACGGAAACGGCGCAGCCGATTCTCACAGCGGACGGGGCGCGCGGCATGACGAAGCAACGGTGACCTGTTGAAGTATGTCCCACCTCGCCGCTACTCGTTCGCCGGCGATGACACCGGCCGGCCCTCTGCCTCTCTCGATTCCCACGCCGAGAATTTAGGATCTCGGGAAGCCGAACCGAGTCGCGATTACGAATTACGGGCGAGAAGCATATCGTCATCGTTGCGGTACTGCGAAATACCCGCCTGTTTCCGGTCACGAGAGTTGTGGTAGAATGTCTGCGACCCGATCGATGCGAGAGTGGCGGAATTGGCAGACGCGCTGGACTTAGGATCCAGTACCGCAAGGTGTGCAGGTTCAAGTCCTGTCTCTCGTACTTTAACCTGATAAGCTCCGCGAGCATCGCTGGCCGCGACTTAGCGCGCTCCCTGAGCCACGTCGCTTTTATCTTTGGCCGCGTCCTGTTTTTTCGCGTCTTCAGCGACGGCCGGAGGCGCTTTCTTGCCATCGTCGGGTAGGCCCAGCACGAGCCAACCGTCGTGGAAGTCGACGTCCATCGCCGCTTGAGTGCCCGAGATCGGCAACGCCAACGCGGTGAGGATCTTGGTTTGCGCGAGCAACGGAAGCGGCACCTCGGGCTTGATCAGTTTCAACAGGGCCGCGACCGGTTCGCTCAAGAGCGAGGCGTGGACCCAGATCTCCATCGGAGCCGGCTTGCCTCGGCTCGCCGGCATTTCGGCCATCGGAGCATACTTTTCCCCTTCCGGCCCGACGCCGATGTAAATGAAATCCTTGGTCGACTTGGCGTGGAGTTGCAACGCCTTCTGGTCTCCGAGGAAACCGTTGACGTAGCGGACGAGATCGAGCCCTTCATTCGCCGCCTTGATTTGTTGATCGGATTCCTTAACGAACGATTCGGCCACTTCCTTTTTATTGTCGCGATCGGCGATCAGCCGCGCTTGCTCGGAAATCTGATAAGACTTCTTTTCCGTGATCCGCGTAATCAACCGATGTCCCAAGTTGCGCGTTGAGCCGAACTGGTCGTACACAAGCTTGGTTTTGGTTTCGATTTCATTTTCTCCGACGACCACGAACCCCTTACGAGGTTCGAAAATGATTCTTCGCTTCGATACGAAGTCGGTGAACGTCCGGCTCCAGACGACGCCAGGCTCTTGCACCGCCTTGGTTTTGGAAACCGTGCGCCCGCGGAAGTACATGTCGAAAGCCGCTTCTTGCGAGTCGGGCAGAAGCTCCGCTCGAATCGTGCCGGTGGTGTGGCTGTCTCCCGTGCAGTGCGACCCTAAGACCATCTTGTTAACTTCACCCTTGCGGTCGATATCGCTATCGGAATAGCGGGTGAGAGCCGTCTTGTCGATGCGCAGGACGAGCGGAAACGGCGATTGCTCGGCCGGCTTCGTGGGAACTTCCGCGGCCGGATCGAGCACGGCGTAATCGTTCAAGCGCTCGGCGGCCGTTGCGACTTCAAAACTTGCCGCGGTCCATAGAAATCCGAATAGCGCGAAGATTGATCGGTATGAACGCATTGTAAGCTGCCTTATCGAAAATGGGGCGTTGCGCGGCGATTGTGTGTGCCGACGATTCAATGCCAATTCGTAAAGCAATTGCCGTGCCGCATTCTTACGGCCTGCTGCATCTTCCGCTCGATAAGGCATGGAAGCGTCGGCGTCCTTGTTGATGAGAACTGATGCTGAGTGCCCGATGCGTGGTAGCACACGCCGCCTATTCAAACGGCCGGCGATGACATACGATCGATAGCCACATCGACGCCGGACGTTCGCGAGCGCGGCGTCTCTGATTCGCAATCGACCTGAGGAGAACAACGAGATGACCGAGGCTCCGGCACGCTTTGCGCCGCCGAAGGCCTACGCCGTCGCCCTCTTGCTGTCGGCGATCGTGATCGCGATCCGTTTCGCGGCCGATCCTTGGCTCGGAGTGAAGTCGCCGCTGTTGGCGTTTCAATTGGCGATCTTCTTGGCCGGCATCTACGGCGGCTTCGGGCCGGCCATCACGGCGACGTTTCTCTGCAGCCTCACCGGTTGGTACTTTTTTCTCGAGCCGACGTATTCGTTCCGCATTGCAGCATCCGAAGACGTCATGCGGCTGCTGATCTTCGCCGCTTCCGGCGTCGTCATCGGGTATTGTTGCGGCCGCATGCTTTCCGATCGCCGGCGGGCCGATGTCGTCGAGCGTGCCTTGTCGGACAAGATCGTCGAATTGCGCAAGTCGCAAGCTACGCTCGCCATTCAGGCCAGGCTTATGGAGTCGATGGCGGAAGGGGTCAGCTTAGCGAGTGAAGACGGATACTTGGTGCATACGAACGCGGCGCACGATGCGATGTTCGGCTACGATCGAGGGGAGCTGATCGGCAAGCACATCTCGATCCTCAACGACTATCCGCCTCAGGAGAATCTGAAGCGCGTGGCAGGCGTGATCGAAGTTTTACGCAGCGAAGGAACGTGGTCGGGCGAGTTTCACAATCGCCGCAAAGACGGCAGCGGTTTTTTTACGTTTGCGCGCATCTCCACGTTGAAGGCCGACGGCACGACGCATTGGCTGTGCATACAAGAAGACATCACGCAACGGAAAGCCGACGAGGCCTCGCTGCAAGATTTGAACCTCGACCTGCGCCGCAAAGTGGCGGAGCTCGAAACGCTGCTCGAAGTGCTCCCGATCGGCATCGGCATCGCCGAAGATCGCGATTGTCGTGTCATTCGCGCGAACCCGAGCTTGGCCGAGATGCTCAAGATGCCGACCGGCAAGAACGCTTCGCTCACGGCTCCGGCCGAAGAGCGGCCGACGACGTTCAAAGTCTTGCAACGAGGCGTTGAAATTCCTTCGGACGAACTGCCCATGCAGCTCGCGGCTTCGGCCGGCCGGAGCGTTCGCGATGTGGAAATCGATGTCGTGTTCGCAGACGGGCGCATCACTCGCCTGTTGGAATCGGCTTCGCCGTTGTTCGATGAGCAAGGGAGCCCGCGCGGCAGCGTCGGCGCGTTCGTCGATATCACCGATCGGATCGTGGCGCACGAAGAGCGTCAAAAGCTGATCGTGCAACTCACGCAAAGGAGCAGCGAGCTCGCGGTCCTTTCCCAAGCGACGCAAGACGTCAATCAGGTGCTCAATGCCGAGTCGATCTTGCGCACGCTCGTCGCCGCGGCGTTGCAGATGACCGGGGCCGAAGGGGGCATGGCAGGACTCGTCGAGAACGACGTCGTCCGGTTTTCCGATTATCATCGTCGCGGCGAGCGCATCGCGATCGACTTGGAGTTCCGCAGCAACGATCCTCGCGGCGTGCCGACTTGGATCATGCTGCATCGCAAGCCGTATCTCAGCGAAGACGCTTTCGCCGACGACGTGATCCGATCCGACGTGCGTGCGGCTTACGGCGTACATGGCTTCGTCGCGGTCCCCATCTTCGGTCGCGACGATCGCCTGCTCGGTTGTCTGGAGTTGCACAATAAGCCTGCTCCCGAGCAGTTCACTCAGCACGACATCGAGAAGCTGCAAGGCCTTGCCGCCGGGGCCGCGATCGCGCTGGAAAACGCCGGCTTATTGCAGCAGGTGCGCGATGCCGACCGCCGCAAAGACGAGTTTCTCGCGATGCTCGCCCACGAATTGCGCAACCCGTTGGCACCGGTTCGCAGCGCCTTGGATGTGATTCGCTTAGACGAACGCCCGGACGATCCCTCGCAAGCGTTATTCGAGATCATGGATCGTCAGGTCTCGCACATGGGCCGGCTGATCGACGACTTGCTCGACGTCTCGCGCATCACGCGCGGCCGGATCGAGCTGCAGCGCAAAGAACTCGACCTGACGGCCTTGGTCAATGCGGTCGTCGTCGATCATCGGCAAGTCACGACCAACGCCGGGCTCACGCTCGTAGCAAATGTCGCTGCGGAGCCGCTGTGGATCTCCGGCGACGAAACACGGCTCGCGCAAGTGCTTGATAACTTGTTCTCCAACTCCGTGAAGTTCACCGATCGTGGCGGCAAGATCGAAATCACGCTCGCGGCAAGTCCCGACGACGGTGAAGCGGAACTTTCGATTCGCGACACCGGTATCGGCATCGGCGCGGAAGACCTGCCACGTATCTTCAACGCGTTCGCGCAGGCGGATCGCTCGCTCGATCGCCGACGGGGCGGCCTCGGGCTCGGCCTCGCAATCTCGAAAGGGATCATCGAGCTCCACGGCGGAAGCGTGCAGGCCGCGAGCACCGGTCTCGGCAAAGGGAGCACGATCACGTTGCAATTGCCGCTGATTCAAAAGCAGGCCGTCGCAATGCCTACGCCCGCCTCGCCGCAATCGGCTTCACATGCATCGCTGCGCGTGTTGATCGTGGAAGACAATCGCGATGCGGCGGATACGCTGCGATTGCTATTGAAAGCGCATGGCTATGCGGTCAGCGTCGCTTACTCCGGACCGGAAGGGGTCGAGGCCGCCGCGCTCTCGAGGCCCGAAGTCGTCTTATGCGACATCGGGCTCCCCGGCATGGACGGTTACGCCGTCGCGTCGGCCTTGCGCGCCAGCCCCGACAACGCCCACCTGCGCCTGATCGCGTTGAGCGGTTACGGCCGCGAAGAAGATCGCCGGCGAGCCCTCCAAGCCGGGTTCGACGACCACATGACGAAGCCGGCCGACGTCAGCAAGTTGCTCGTGAAGCTACTGGCTTATGGTTCACCGGCCCCCGAAAGCGCCGAACCGGTGGGCAACTAATGCTGCTTGCGCGTACAATCGGTCTGTGATGCATACCGAGTTGCTTACCGTCGACCCGCAGCGGCCCGAGCCGGAGCGCATCGCGCGCGCCGCGGCGATCATTCGCCGCGGAGGGCTCGTCGCGTTTCCGACGGAGACGGTCTACGGACTCGGAGCGAACGCGCTTGATTCCGCGGCCGTGCAAAAAATCTTCGCCGCTAAGGGCCGGCCGAGCAACAACCCGTTGATCGTGCATGTGACGACGCTTGCCGCCGCGAAAAGCCTGGCTTCGGCCTGGCCGGAAGTTGCCGATCGACTCGCCGCCCGCTTCTGGCCGGGACCGTTAACCTTCGTCTTGCCGAAAAGCGATGTAGTTCCGGCGCTCGTCACGGCCGGAGGACCGACGGTTGCGTTGCGCATGCCCGCGCATCCGGTGGCGCGAGCGCTCCTCGATGCCGCGGCGACTCCGCTGGCGGCACCGAGCGCGAACCGTTCGACACAGGTCTCGGCTGTCCGTGCCGAGCATGTCGTTCGCGCGCTCTCAGACCGTATCGAGATGGTGCTTGACGGAGGCGCAGCGTGGGACGGCTTAGAGTCGACCGTCGTCGATCTGACGAGCAATGTGGTTCGTATTCTGCGGCCCGGTCCGATCGATTCCATTTTGCTTGGCGAAGTGCTCGGCTATGAGCCGTCGCAAGTCGAGGTTCGCGCCGAGGAACGAGATGGTGCACTGTCGTCGCCCGGGCAACTCCGTAAGCATTATTCTCCTTCGGCGACCGTCGAACTCACGCTCGACGACGGTCGCGCGAGCGCCCTCCGTTCGGCAACTGCCGGGCTGCGCGTCGGGTGGTTGCCGATGCCGAGAGAAGATGCGCCGCCGAAAGAAGCAGCGAATGTCGTCTATTGCCCGATGCCGCGCGATCCGGCTGCGTACGGGCGACTGCTTTACGACGTGTTTCATCGTCTCGAAGCGGCCGAAGTCGACGTGATCGTCGTCGAGTCGCCGCCGATGACGAGCGCTTGGGCCGCGGTGCTCGATCGCTTGACGCGCGCCGCCGCAACGTAGGTCCGGTTCGTCGGCTCGATTCGTCCTCCGGTCGTGTCGTTGCCGGTCGGAAGCGTTGCCGTTATTATCGAAGGCGGATCGTTCGCTCGGCCCCCATAGCTCAACTGGATAGAGCAGCCGCCTTCTAAGCGGCAGGTTCCTGGTTCGAACCCAGGTGGGGGTATTTGTTATAATGCCTACGTACAACTTGGTTTCTGAGTCGGGCCGCATGTCTTTTGTCCGACGCAGTTCTCTTCGGAATCTTGGTAGTCCTACCAAGATTGGGAGGATTCTGTGTCTAGACGGAAGAATGACGTTCCCACCTATGGCCTGCACAAGCCCTCGGGCCAAGCCCGCATCGTCGTCGACGGGCAATCGATCTACCTTGGTAAGCACGGCTCGCCGGAGAGCCTGCAGGCCTATTCTCGCTGGGTCACGAAGCTGGCCGCTGCACCGGCGGCCGGCCGTGCCTCGAAAGCGAAGCTCCTCGCGGAACCGGCCGACGACCTCACGATCAACGAGTTGATCGTTCGCTATCTCCATTTCGCCGACGGGTACTATCGGATCGACGGCAAGCGGACGAGCGAATACAAGTCGATGGTCGAAGCCGCCGGTCCTTTGCGGCGACTTTACGGACTCTCGCCGGCGCGCGAGTTCGGCCCGAAGGCCCTCAAGCAGGTGCAAGAAGCCTACGTGCAACATGGCCTTTGCCGGAAATCGGTCAACAAGCATGTGTTTCGCGTTCGCCGGATCTTCCGTTGGGCAGTGGCGGAAGAGTTGGTCCACGAGTCGCTCGCTCACGGTTTGGCTGCCGTCGAAAGTTTGCGCCGCGGCAAGACGGCGGCTCCGGAGACGTTGCCTACCGCGACCGTCGATCTCGCCGATGTCGAAGCAGTGATTCCCTTCGTCAGTGACGAAATCGCCGCGATGATTCGCCTGCAGTACCACGCGGCGATGAGACCGGCCGAAGTCACGATCATGCGGCTCTGCGACATCGACCGCAGCGATCCGGAGCTTTGGCTCTACCGACCCACAAGCCACAAGACGGCTTATCGAGACGGCGACCGAGAGATTTATCTCGGCGAGGAGTGTCGAAAGGTCTTGGGACCGTTCATGGATCGACCGGCCGATGCCTTCCTGTTCAGCCCGGCCATCGCGGAGCGGCGACGTAATGAGAAACGAAACGAGGATCGGGATCCGAATCGCAAGACGAAGATCTTCGACTGCGAACTCCGGCATCGAGTGCGTCGTCGCGAGGCGGCAGCGCGCCGGCAATCGATGCGCCCAAAACGTGACCACTACGACGCCGACTCCTACCGCCGAGCGGTTGCGTATGGAATCAGGCAGGCCCGGAAGCACGGGATCGAAGTTCAGGAATGGTCACCGCGCAGACTTCGTCACACGATGGCGACGAAGGTCCGAGAAAAATGGGGCGTCGAAGGAGCGCAGATCTATCTAGGTCATAGCAAGTGTTCTGTCACGCAGGTCTATGCGCAGCGTGACCGCAAGCTCGGTCGCGAAGTCGCTCTCGATGTCGGATAAATATCCATGGCCGCCGGTTCGGATGAATGCTCCTGCCGGCGGCCGCCTTCTCAAGAAAACCTTTGACGAAACGGGGCAGTTCGCGCTAGAACGATCTTGTTCACGTTTTTTCCGACTAGATCGGAACGAGCGTCCTGTGAACCGGCTCCGCTTATGAGCCGACAAACCGAGGCTCCGGCCGCAGTTCGCGAAGCGAGGCCTTCGGGTCTTCTTCGGTGACGCTACCTCATAGGGTCGTGGCCGAGCGTTTCGGCCGACGACCATCGCGGAACTTTTCCGCCGTTGCCTGCCGACCTCGGCGTCGGGCAGGACGCAGTGTTTGCTTGGGCCTGTCGTCGGCCCACTCCGTCGTTCGCCGGCTTCGCGGCGCCCTTCTGCGCCCCCGGAACGACGGCACTCGCACATGAGGATAAGAGATGATCGACATCACCAACGAGCAACTGATCTCGCTCGCCGAGGCCGCCGAGATGCTCCCGTGCGGTCGCAAAGGTCGCTACCCGAACGTGAAGACCGTCTACGCCTGGACGATCAATAACGGCTGTCGCGGAGTTGTTTTGGAGAGTCTGAAGTGCGCCGGCCGCCGCATCACATCAACGCAGTCAGTCGAAAGATTTCTTCAAGCGTTGACGGCCGCGTCCGGCACTCCTCGCCCCGTTAACGGCCGTCGCACGAGTACGGTTCGCGACGCGGAAATGGCCGCGGAGCTCGACCGGCTCGGCGTTCGTTAATAGGAATGGCAGCAAGCAACGCCGGCGAAACTTTCCCAACGACCTGTTCAGAAAAACTTGCCGGCGCGCACTAGCCGCTCGAAAGCCTTGAACGGATGTCCCTTAGCGATGCTGTCGCCCTGTGCCGGCGATCGTCGGCCGGTGCGAATTACCAGAAATCTTTCGAACTCGGTGTAACGATTTGCCCTTCTCGCGCAATTACGTAGCCGAGGGAACGATTGATTCAGACGATCGTCGTCCCGTCAGGAATCGCGGATGGACATACCGCAACCGTTTTGGACTCCGCTTCATCTCGTTCGACCGCTTGTCGACCGAAGCGTGATGCGAGCCGAGCGGCACCAGGAATTGGTTCGGATTGCAGGAATGATCGCAGGCTACGCGACTTAGGTCGCGCCGGGGTCTGCTGCGCAATCAACGAAGGGTGCCGAATCGAGCTCGTGTCGTGAGAGGATCTAAGCATGTTCGAGAAACAGCGTGTCGTCGGCAAGTATGCCGGCTTCCGACCCACGGTCCGACTTCGCAAGCCTTCGTTCTTGCGCAGCCGGCCGTCGAGTCGTTGCCGGCGAATCGACATCGGCGCCGCGCCGCCTACCAACGGCCATCGTATGCAGGCCCGCACCACGGCTGCCTCGCTTCGTTCCAACTAGTTCGACATCTGCGCATCGTGGGCCCTGCAGGCGGGCTCAGCGAGCCGACCTCATCCACGAACAGCTTGGAACGACGCACAGCAGGAGAAGCACAGGAAGAAGCGTCCGACAGGACAGTCACACAAGAACGAGCTGCGCGGCGGTGTACGTCGCGTGAATGAAAGATTGCTGAGCTCGGGCACCAACATTTGCCGCGTCGAGAAACTCCGCGGCCCATAGAAAAGGTAGGAATATGAAGTACGAAAAATTGAAAAAGGTTGTGGAGTCGTTTGAGAGCGAAGAGGATTCCATGGAGTGGCGTTTTACGACCGGAACGAAGATTAACGCGGCGATCGAGATCCCCGACGGAAATCGCTATCGCCAGCGGGAATTGAGCAAACTACGGGATGATCTTTTCGGCTATCTTCCCGAGGAGGACGTGCCCAGCTTACGACAGCTTTATCTCTTCGGTCGCCTTGCTTATCTGTTCAAGCCCGAGGATATTTTGAAACTGTCGGAGGTGCCCTTCGCCCACTTTAAGGAGGTGATGTCCGTTGTCGACCATGAAGAACGATTGTCGTTATTGAAGCGTGCGCAGAGCGAAGAGCTGAGCTTGCCGCAGTTCCGCAATTTGGTCCTGGAGAGTCGGCAGGAGAACGGCAACCGGACAGATCGAACGTTCTACGACTCGAAGGTCAATGTTAAGGCGATGGCGAGCTCGGTCGAGCGATGCCGCGCAGAGCTGCTCGCCAAGCGAGAAGTTCATCGACGGCTGATGAAAGAACTTTCCCCTGAAAGCAGGGCATCGCTTGCTGAAATTGCTCAGCGTACCCAAGAAGTGTTCGAAGAGTTAGGCGACCTGTTCAACGAACTCAACGCCGAATTCTCCGAGCAATAAGCCACGGTCATTCAAGTCGCCTCGGGATGAGATGTTTAGGAGTAGAGCGAAGCCAAGGGTGGCCGGCGACAATCGCCGGCCACCTGCTTCGACAAGATCTCGCGGTCCAATGCGTTCGGCAGTTCGGCTGTCTTCGAACGATTCACTGGAGCAGCCGAGTCTATTGCTCGTGAGACACTAAGGAACATAGCGACCGCGCGTTCGGGATCTTTCGTTGCGATATGAAGAAGAGGTCAAAACTCAGAAACGACCCCTTGTTCATCCGGAACGACCCGAGAGTCGTCTCGACCCTCAGGATCGCGTCAGCGGGGCGCTAATGCGCTTTAAACGAGTGCCGCCATGGACGTCGTCGATTCGAACCGGTCGACGCCTGAGTGATCCGGCCAGCACGAACGAATGGTCGCGATGGATAGAGTCACGGATTCATTGTTTCGGCGCAACGAACGACGTTTCGTTCGCAGCACGCTCCGTCGAACGGTTCAGGTTCGCGCGGACGTCAGGCTGTAAGGTCAGCGCGCCTATTTCTTCACTTCAAGTATTCAACCTTGGCCGAATGCTCGTACCGGCCAGGTCGAATCGCGTCGTTTCGAGCCGTCCAGCGTCGTCTGTGTGTAAGAGGTTAAATTAACCTCTCTACAGTACTACGTACTGTCAACAGAGACGGGTTCTCGGCCCGGTCCAGAGGACCGTGCCTTCAAACCAATCGAGCCTGTCTCGACAGGCTCGTGATGAAAAGAACTTCGCACCTGATCAGAAAACGACGCCACTTCGTACGACTCGCTGCGACGTTTCTACGACCTGTACTCATCAATTGAGCTGACCGGCTTCATCGATGGGACTCATTGCTCGACGGCGCGATGCTGCTCGATCACGAACTGCAGCAAACTCGGTCGCTCATCGACACGCAGGACTTCATGACGTCAGCGCGTCTCGTTAATCCTCCCACGGCTGCCGTATTATGAGTCATCGGCAATGCGCGATGTTCGCCATCTTCAAGGGCACGTCAGCAACACGCCGAACATAGCGATCGCGTGTCGTTGCCTCGTGGAGAATCGAGTCGGCGCGAGCACAGTCCTTTGCACTGGATCACGGCTCATCGGCCGGCTGCAAGATGCCCATCGTTAGGAACTCAGAAACGGGCACTTCGCCGTCCGAAACGACCCGCAGGTCGTGCCGGCCCCTCGGAACGCGTTAGCGAGGCGCTAATGCGATTTAAACGAGTGTCACTACGCCCGTCGTCCGCTTAAACCGGCCGAGCACGTGCGTGAACGGGCCGGAGCCGCCGCATGGTCGCGATGGATCGAAGCCGCCGGTTCATCATTCCGACAACGAACATCATTTTCTCTGCGTCACGTTCAATCGTTCGATTCAGGTTTGCGCAGACGTCAGGCTTCAAAGCCGGCGAGCGTCCTTCGCCACTTCAACTGAGTTGACCTTGGCCGAAAGCTCGTACCGGCCATGCCAAATAGTCTCATTCCGAGTCGTCCAGCGGCGTCTGTGTGTGAGGTTAAATTAACCTCTCTACAGTACTACGTACTGTCTACAGAAACTGGTCCTTCGGCCCAGCCCCGAAGGGCTGGACCTTACGGACCGATCGAGCCTGTCTCGACAGGCTCGTGATGAAAAGGACTTCGACCCTGATCGAACCGCAACGTCATGTCGTGCGTCTCGTTCCGACTACCTGTTCCATGAAATGATGCAACCGGATGATTTAATACGAACTCCTCTATCGGCAGGCTGTGCGACTCAGTTCGACCACGGCCTGACAAACTCGGTCACTCATCGAGATGCGGTGCTGCCTCCTGTCGGCTCCGATCGTCTCTTGATTCACGCAGGTTATCGGTGACGCGCTTTTGACTCGCTCGCATGATTGATCAGCTACCAAGATCGGAGTCTTCGGCGACGTGCGACCTTCCTCTGCTTCAACGGCATGGCATGTTGCGTCGAACCAGCCGGATGAGGTCGGCGGGGGCTGGCCAGCCTTAAGCTCATTCCGTTCACTGAGACGGAGCATGACGAACATAGCGAACGCGCGGTCACTATCTCTTGTGGAGGTTCGAGTCGGCGCGCAAGTCCGGTTGCGAACTTGATCACAACGCCTCGGCCGGCCTCAATATGGTTACATCGAAAACACTAAAACGCCCCGTTGCCTGTCCGGAACGACCCGGGAGTCGTCTCGACCCTCAGGATCGCGCTAGCGAGGCGCTCAAGCGCTTTAGGTGAGCCTAGTGTTGGAGGCCGTAACGACTCGAAGCGGCGATTCATGCCTGATCGTGTCGGTGCAGCCGAACCGTATCATGGGAAGGAAGTCGCCGGTTCACCGTCTCGGCACCGCAAACGTCGTCTGTTCACGGTACGTTCTGTCGAACCGTTTGGCTTCGTGGACAATGTGACTGCAAGGCCGGCGCGCATTCTTCCGGCGTTCCGCGCCGCGATTACAGCGGCGAACTCGCAGCAACCGTGTCCGATAACCGTCGTTTCGAGCCGTCCAGCGTCGTCTGTGTGTAAGAGGTTAAATTAACCTCTCTACAGTACTACGTACTGTCAACAGAGACGG